>NZ_FNQT01000004.1 GCF_900107665.1 Haloplanus vescus | reverse complement strand
GACCAGCAGGCCTGGACGTCCGAACAGCGCCACGCCCTCACCCGCCACGTCGACGAACGGGCCCGCGACGCCGTCGAGGCGTACACGACACTCCCGGAGGATACTGACCCCCTCGACAAGCAGCGAGCGCGCTACGCGGCGCTGAAGGCGGCTCGTAACCGAGCTCTGGTGTTCGTTCTCGCGTACACAGGTGTCCGGGTCGGGGAACTCCTACGAGACCCGAATGACCCACGCCGGCGCGGCGTTCGCTGGGAGGACTTTTCCCTCGACGACGGGAGTATGGACGTCTACCGGAAGAAACAGCAGTGGGACGCCGCGAGTCTTCCCGATCCGGTGATTTCTCCGTTGCGGAGCTACCGTCAGCTGGTGGACCCGCCGACGGACCGCTGGCCGGTGTTTCCGACGTTCGACCAACGGACGCTCGCAGAGCTCGTCCGGGAAGAGCTAGCCGAACGAGGGGAACACCCAGAAGTAATCGACGAGCGACGTGAGGCACACGCCCGGGACCTCTTGCTGGCGCTCGATGAGAATATTCGGCCGCCGTCGATCACGACGGACGGCGCACGGTCGATTCTCCAACGACTCTCGGAGGCCGCGGAGATCGACATCGACCATCCGAAACACGATTATCTTGCTCCGCACGGTGGCCGTCGTGGCATGGGCGAGGTTCTGGTCCGGGCATTCGGATATACTGTGGCGGCCCGATATCTCGATAATTCTGAGGAGATGGTTCGTGAGCGGTACTCGCATATCGAGGCTGGTGAGTTAGGTGATGTCGCTACTGAGGCCCTCGAGGAGATCGATAGTGTACCGCAGTAACTTATTTCGAGTGAGAGGGGTAGACCGTCGCGTCAAACCGCTTTGACAGTGAACAGCGAGTCGTCACTGAGGACGACCTGTATCCGGCGGTGCCAGGCGTCAGTGAAAGCCTCTCGTTGCTGTTCAGTTGCCGATTCGTCGAGAATCCCTTGGAGGTTCCCGATTGCGGGTCCACCGTCAGGAACGTCGCTGACGTGGTAGGTCACTTCGACGGTCTCGTCCGTGTCGGTTCGCCGGAACCGGAACGTCGGCTCTGCCGTGTCCGGGTCGAACGCGTCGAAGACGAGGAGGTCGCGGCGGCCGCCGTAGCCGCCGGCGAGCCCGCTGAATCCGTCGTCTTCGGTCGCGCCAGTAACGTACGAGATGATGCGGCTCATCACGCCATACGCAGCATCGTCCTGCGGGCCGGCCGCCTGCACCTCGATTTCGCTCCGAACTGGATAGTCGTCGGGATACAGGGCGTCGAGCCCCAACTGGACGATCCGGTAGGCGCCCGAGGCAGTCGGACAGGAATGTCCCGCCTCTTTCACCGCGTCTCTATAGGTGATGACGAACGGGTCACCCGGTTCGAGAACGCCGAGGGCCTCCGCGACAGGGTCGCGAATTTCGATCGGATCGACGTCGTAGTCTACCTTCCAATTGGTTCTAGTCTGGGTCTCGGCGGTCGCAGTCGAGTTTGATGTCATGAGTGGTGGTGATGATCGTATCTAGTGGTCAGTGGCGAAGCAGTCGCATCCCGTTGAGGATGACCGCGAGGACGCTGGCCTCGTGGACCAACATTCCCGCGGCGAGGGTGACGTAGCTGGTGAGCACGCCCGCGAGCAGGACGGTCACGGTCAGCACTGCGAGCCCGACGTTCTCGAGGACGTTCCAGCGCGTCGCCTTGCTGAGTTTGACCGCGTAGGGGATGCGGTCGAGGTCGTCGGCCATCAACGCCATGTCTGCCGTTTCGATGGCGGTGTCCGTCCCGGCGGCACCCATCGCGATGCCAACGTCGGCGGTCGCCAGCGACGGCGCGTCGTTGATACCGTCGCCGACCATCGCGACCACGTGGCCGTCGGCTTGGTAGGCCTCGATGACTGTCTGCTTGTCCTCGGGGAGGAGTTCGGCGCGGTACTCGTCGATGCCGACCTCCTCGGCGACGGCGGCGGCCGTCCGCTCATTGTCGCCGGTGAGCATCACCGTCTCGATGCCGACGTCCTGAAGCGCCGTGACGACCCCAGGAGCTGCCTTCCGGAGCTCGTCCCGCAGCGCGATTGCGCCGATGATGTCCCCGTCCCGGACGACGTGGACGACAGTTTCGCCGCGCTCCTCACGCTCGCGGACGTAGTCGGCGATCCGACTGGGGACGTTAATGTCGCGGTCCTCCAGCAGTGCGCGATTGCCGACAACAACTTCGGTGCCCTCGGTATGGGCGATAACGCCCTTACCAGCGACCACGTCGAAATCGTCCGGACCGGGAATCGACTGAAGGCTGGCGTCCGTCTCGTCCGCCTGGGCGACCGCCGCCCCACCGTCCGTCGCAGCAGTCGGGCGCTCGCGGGCTGCGTCAACGATGGCGTCAGCGAGGTGGTGTTCGCTCTTCTTCTCGGCGGTTGCCGCGAGCGAGAGGACTTCGTCATCGGCGACGCCGAATCCCTCGACGTCGGCGACGGTGGTTTCGCCCTTCGTGAGGGTGCCGGTCTTGTCGAAGGCGACGAGGTCGATCTTGCCGGCGCGTTCGAGGTGTTCGCCGCCCTTCATCAGCACGCCCGATCGGGCGGCGTTGCCGATGGCCGAGACGATGCTGACTGGCGGCCCGATCACCAGCGCGCCCGGACAGCCGATGACCAACAGCGTCAACGACAGGATCGCGTTCTGCGTGACTGCATATGCGCCGATGGCCAGCACGATGACGGCCGGCGTGTAGTACTTCGCGAACCGGTCGATGAGACTCTCCGTGGGCGACTGGGCCTCTTGGGCCTCCTCGACGCGACGGATGATACGTTCGAGCGTCGTGTCCGAGCCCGCACCCGTCGTCCGGATTTCTAGCGCGCCCTCCTGGTTGACCGTCCCGGCGTAGACTTCGTCGCCGTCGGCCTTGTGGACGGGGGCGCTCTCGCCGGTGACCGGCGCCTGGTTGACGGCGCTTTCGCCGTCGACGACCTCGCCATCGACCGGAATCTTCCCGCCCGGCCTCACGACGACGACCTCGCCCTCTTCGACTTCCCGGGCGGGAACCTCTTGGAGTTCCCCGTCGCGACGGACGGTCGCCGTGTCGGGCGTCATCTCCAGGAGCTCCTGGAGGGCCGTCCGGGTCTTCCGCATGGTCCGGCCCTCGAGGTAGCTGCCGAGGCTGAACAGGAAGACGACGGCGGCAGCCTCCCAGTACTCCCCGATGACGATGGCCCCGATAGCGGCCAGCGTCACCAGCGTCTTGATGCCGAGTGTCCGGTTCGTGACCTCGTGGTAGGCGGTCTTGGCGATGTCGTAGCCACCCACGATCGTCGCGAGGACGAGGATGGCGGCGCTTGCCATCTCGAAACTCGTGAGGTAGCCCAGACTCCAGCCACCGCCGTACAGCAGGCCGCTCGTCGCCGTGACGATGGCCTTCCGGTGTTTCCGGTAGTACTGCATGATCGATTGAATATTCATGGTGTTAGGCTGGTTGGGGCGTGTACCCCTGGTTTTCGATGGTCTGTGCGAAGGCGTCGGGATCAGCGACGCTGTCGTCATATTCGATCTCGACGCGGCCGGTCGCGTAGTGAACCTCGACGTGCTGGACACCGTCGACGTTCGATAGGGCGCGTTCGACGGTGCTCGCACAGGTCGGGCAGTCGAAGTCGAGGACGCGGAACTGGGTTGTGTCGCTCATTACAGTTTGAGGTAGTGCCCGTACCCCAATAAGTATTTTTTAGATGATATGTTTGAATACAGATATAGGTGATTGGAACAGTCAAACGGGTTGTCTAGGGCTTTCGGTATCGCGGACCCAGCGACCTGAGTTCTAAGCAGCGTCCCGCTAGCTTTTCCCGCCTGCTCATACTCAGTTCTCGTATGAGTAGTTCCGGTACCGACCACCGGCTTGAGGACATCGCGGTGCGAGACACCCGGGTTTCGGACGCCATCGACGAACCGATGCGGGCGATGATCCTCGATATCCTCTCCGCGGAGGCGCTGACCGCAACTGAGGTCCACGGCCGTTTGGAGGACCGCGGCGTCGACCGCACGGAGAACACGGTTCGTCATCACATCAACGAGTTACGGGATGCCGGTCTCGTCGACGTCGTCCGCTTCGAGGAAGGGCGCGGTGGGACGACGAAGTACTACCACGCGAATACGATCGTCCTCTCGTACTCGCTGCCAGAGTCAGCTGATGACGCTGTTGAGGAGATGATCGAGGCCGTTCAACCCCAGATCAGGGACTCACTCGATACTCTCACAGAAGACCACGACGACGCGATAGCGGAGATCGTCGCAGATATGCAGCCGTGTGAGCACTGTCAGACCCAGAAGTACGAAACCTACGTGCTCCTGACTGTCCTCCGCCGGGCGTTCGTTCGTGCGCACCGAGATTCTTGAGCTTGCGCCCTGTACCGCTGTCAAGGCCTCACTTCACCGTGTGTTTTAGTTATCCGGCGATATCCCTCATACACAGCTGGCAATCCGAGGGGAAGTGCGAAGACTCCGAACCCGAGTAGGATGTATCCGGCTACGTGCCGGCGTCGCACAGCTAGAACTGTCGCGGCGACGCCGACGAACGCAATCAGATAGGCAAGATTACTCCAGAGCACGTTGTACGAGGAGCAGTATAGCCAGCAGACGACCGTGTAGGAGGGAGCGTTCCAGGTCGGCGGATGAAGCTTCGGCCAGAAAAACCGGCAGTATGTCGTCCAGCTGAGCATCGCGAGCGCCGGAAGTCCAGCAAGCCACATCGGTGTTCCGAACGGCATCCAGTCTCCGAATCGTCTATAGCCAGCGAGGAACAGCGCGGGAAAGCCGATAATCCACAGCCAGATACCGATAGTGTAGGTCACCGGCCAGTGTTCGATCCGGGGCTGTGCAATCGGTAATCGTAGAGACTCGGGCAGCGTCGCCCACGGGAACGAGGGATCGGGAACGGGATTCGTGAGGAACGCGACCAGACAGAGTCCAGTCCCGATGAGGAGCCCGTATAACCCCACCGTCGTGTATCGGTCAAGCCACGCTGGAAGTTGCGGACGGGGAGACTGTTGACGGTGGTCGGGGTAGCCGGTCATCCTTCAGATTTGATGTCTCGTCGTAATCAGGTATCTCGTTCGAGTGCTTCGCGTCGCTGTTCGTATTCCTCGTCAGTCAGCTCCCCGCGAGCGTAGGCAAGCCGAAGCTCTTCGAGTGCCTGGTCCGAATCACTCGCAGCTCCCGTAACTGCGCGATAGATGAGGTACCCACCACCGACGAGGGCAGCGAGGAACAGCAGCTGCATCACGATGCCGACGATGAACATCCAGCCAGGCATCGTCCCGTCGCCCCACATGTGACCGCCCCACATCCCGCCCATCATCGGACCAAACCCCATCATCCCGAAGCCCATGAAGAACAACGGGACGATGAAGACGGCACCGATGATAACGAGGAGGAGCGTAACAAGTCGCGTATCGTCTGAATTTGTCGGCATATTGTGATCCCTCCCTGAGTTGGGGTTCTCAGATTATACTACGCACTAACTATTCAATGCGGTTGTGCCTTTGACCTACGTGTTCCACCCGCCACAATTTTTTTGAATACCTACTCACCACGGCTCTGACCCGAACTATCTGAAGGAAAACTACAATAGATGATCCCTTCGAACTGATACCTATGGTAGCGACGATGATTGGTGGCATCTCCGAAGCTCTACGTATCGGAGTGGGCTTCCTCTGGACGGCAGCGTGGGCGATCATCATGGGCCTCACGATCACGAGCCTCGTCCAAGTCTACGTCTCCAAGGAGCGGATGGCGCAGGTCCTCGGCGATGGCGATCTGAGCGGGCTCACCAAGGCGACTGCGTTCGGCGCGGCCAGTAGTGGCTGTAGTTTCGGCGCCGTCGCCATCGGGAAGGGGTTGTTCAAGAAGGGGGCGCACGCGGTGAACTTCCTCGCGTTCATGTTCGCGTCGACGAACCTCATCGTCGAACTCGGGTTGATGATCCTGATTCTGCTCGGCTGGGAGTTCCTAGTCGCAGAGTTACTCGGCGGACTCATTCTCATCGCCGTGATGGCCGTCATCGTTCACCTCACGCTCCCGGAGAACCTCTTCGATGAGGTGCGAGAGACGCTCAACGAGCGCGATTACGAGGCGGGCGTCACCGAGGATCCAACCTGCGGGATGGAAGGCAAAGACGAGTACACGCTTACGACTGACGGCGGTGAGACGCTCAAGTTCTGCTCGCAGGGGTGTATGGAGACTTACCGCCAGGAGATGTCGAGTCGCGGTGGGTGGCGTGACGAGTTGCTGTCGTGGGGTGGCTGGTACAAAGTCGGGAACCAGTACCGCAAGGAGTGGTCGATGATCTGGAAGGACGTCATCGCCGGCTTCCTCATTTCGGGGTTCGTCATCGTGTTCGTCCCCCAGTGGGTGTGGAACACCCTGTTCATCCAGGGCGACGGGCTACTTGTGACTGCCGAGAACGCGATTATGGGCGTCGCCATCGCCGTTATCAGCTTCGTCGGCAGCATGGGTAACGTCCCGTTCGCCGTCGCGCTGTGGGGCGGTGGCGTCAGCTTCGCCGGGATCATCGCGTTCGTCTACGCTGACCTCATCACGATTCCCGTGCTGAACGTCTACCGGAAGTACTACGGCTGGAAGATCATGCTGTACATCCTCGGCGTCTTTTTCGTGACGATGGCGTTCACCGGCTTCCTCATGGAGCTGCTGTTCGACGCGCTGGGAATCGTTCCGGATCTGGCGGGCGGTGAGACGGCGACGGAGCAGACGTACTTCAAACTCAACTACACGTTCTATCTCAACCTCATCGCGTTCGCGCTCTCCGGGTTCCTGCTGTATGTTTATCGTCGCGGTCTCGGTGCGCCCGGCCAGTACCGCGACCCCGTCTGTGGGATGCGGACTGACGACAGCGAGCCATCGGCGGCGCACGACGGCGAGACGTACTACTTCTGCTCGCAGACCTGCAAGGAGACCTTCGGGGAAAACCCGGACGAATACGCCACCGGGCATCCGATGGTGATGGAGGGACACGACCACTGACGGACAGCTCGTTGATGGTTCACAGTCTCGATTGAGTACGTCAGTCGTGCTTGGACACATCCGCTGACGCGGCCATACTGAACACGCTACCGTGACTCTTGAGCAGAGAGAATTGGAAGCCGAATTTATGTTACCCGCCTTTGAATTCTGACTGAATGTACGACCGAATTCTCCTGTCGACCGATGGAACTGTTGCGTCTGAAGATGCTGAAACGCATGCACTCGAGCTCGCAGCCGCTCACAACGCAGTCCTCCATGTGCTCTACGTCGTTGACGAGGATGTCGTAACTGCGTACAGCGGGGACGAGTACGTCGACGAAGCCGAAGGTCCCGAACACGGCCTCGAAGAACACGGCGAGGAGACGCTTTCCGAACTCCGACGTCGAGCCGCAGAAACCGATGTCGATGTCGAGACGGCAATGCAACATGGCCGCCCCGCTGAGACCATCGTGGACCACGCAGACGACTGTGACGCCGATCTCCTCGTGCTCGGTACCAAACGCCGGCCCGACGAATATCGTGCGTTGCTCGGAAGTGTCACCGACCGCGTCCTTCGGCTGACGACGCGTCCGGCAACCGTCGTGAAAACAGAAGTCAGCGAGTAGGAAACGACCGTCCGTTACCGTCCATCATCTGGTGTGAGACGGGCGCGACGGCGGTCAAACTCCTCGCCGTCGATCTCGCCACGGGCGTACCGCTTTTGGAGGACGGCGAGTGCGCTATCCTCAGCGGGGCCGTTCGATTGCGACCGCGTTCCCAGCCAGTAGATGAAACCGAGGGGGACGGCGATGAGGAGTGCCATCCACAGGAGCCCGAACAGCATCATCCCCCAGCCCCAGCTACCCCATCCGGCCATGTGGCCGTCGTTCCACATCCCGTCGTGCCACCCCCACATCATTGCATCTGGGACAGTCGCGTGTGTTAGCGCCATTCCGGCGACGACGGCCAGAGCCAGCGCTCCGACGACGATGAGTCCCAGAGAACGAATCCCGCGTGCTTGAATTGGATTTTGCATTGGTGTACTCCCAACGGTCTCGGCGTGGTTAGCCGAGGATGTATTCGAGGGCTGGGTAGCGCTCGACGAGCGTCTCGCCGTCGATGTCGTAGTTCTCGATGTACTGGTCGAGTCCGAGGATGCGGCCCGCGGCGAACGCGGCGACCGCGAGGAACACGAGCATGTACGCGAAGTCCCCGTTGATGAACCCGTGGCCCATGTCCCAGTTGCCGAAGTAGAACATGAGCATCATGAGCGCGCCGAAGAACGCCGCGAGGCGGACGAACGCGCCGACGAGCAGGCCCAGTCCGATGAACAGCTCGCCCCACGGGACAGCGACGTTGGCGAATTCGACGAACCACGGCGTCGAGCCCATCCACGCGAACAGGCCCGCGAGCGGGTTCCCGTTGGTCGCCGCGACGTTCGACAGGTAGCCGCCAGCGCCGAACTCGCCGGTGATCTTCGTGAACCCAGAGTACGCGAACGCGTACCCCATCATGAGACGGAGCGCGAGCACGAACCACGCACTGAGACTGTGAACTTTCCCGCCGACGGTCAGGCCGCCGACTCTGCTCTCGAGCTGGTTCATGCCGGAGTCAAGTGTGGACATAGTTATTGCACCTTCAACTATCAGTACGGAGGCAGAGACGATATAGTAGCGAGCCGGCGTTCTGAGTCAGAAAATCGGCGGGCTATATTACGCTCCTGTCGCGAGTAGAGACGTGTGACCGAGGAGTCCGACCCGTCGGAAATCTTCGCTACACTCAACGACGAGTACGCTCGCGACATCCTCGTGGCGACGAAGACCGACCGACTGTCTGCGAAGGAACTCAGCGAGGAATGTGACATGTCACGCCCGACCGTCTCACGCCGTGTCACCCGCCTCGTCGAGCAGGGCCTCCTCGAGGAGTATACGCACGTCGACCCCGGGGGACGACACTACAGCGAGTATGAGGCGCGCCTCGAACGCATCGAAATCCTCCTGCAGGCGGAGGGCTTCGACGTCAACATCGACATCCGGCCTGACCCCGCCGACCGGATTACGACCATCTTCGAGGAAATGCGGGGAGACTGAATCATGGACCACACGCTATTCGTCATCGGCAAACTGTTCACGACCGCGTTAGCACTGGTCATCGCATATCAGGCCTATCGCGGGTACCAACGACATCACACGCAGTTACTCCTGTACGTCGCCGCCGGCTTCGCATTGGTCGGGCTTGGCGGCCTCCTTGAAGGCGTCCTCTTCGAACTCCTCCAGGTGTCGATCTTCGAAGCAGGATTCGTCGCAGCACTCGTCACCGCAGCCGGGATGCTGTCTATCCTCTACGCCCTGTATGCCCCGAATCCATAAGGATTCAGGACGCCCATTCGACAAGCGGCCTCTGCGCGTCGTGCCCGGTTCGAAGCCGCTACTGTTCGGACTCCCCTCGTTCTCGATAGTGTAGCGTCGCAGTGGGAGTTATATCCATATCGGTCGTACCATATCGTATGATTCGAACACTCGTCGGTGTCCTCGGCGCTATCTCAGCGCTGTTCCCGGACGAAATCGTCGAGCTCTTCGAGAAACTCGCGATTTCGAATCCAGACGAGGGAACAGTGAGAGGGTGGATACGTCCAGCAGTCCGGTCGGAGGGTGTTCTGATAGCTGCGCTTTCACTCTTTAACGGGCGAGCATACGCGTTGCTGATGAATCTTACCGGCGTGTTCGGCGCGATAGTCCTCTTATTTCCCGACCTGTATCAGAGATTTGCCACCGCGTTCCTGTACGAGCGTCCAGAGTCGATAGAATGGAACGAGCGATTCCGCTTGGGCATTCGGGCTATCGGCGCACTCTATGTCTTTTTAGCGGCGAAGACGTACAGGGAGCGTCACAACGATACTTGAGCCTTCTCGCTATTGACACCTGGCGCATCCGATGTCTAGTTCGTTACGGCCGCAGGTATCGCTTTGAATCTAAAGTTTGAGCCCCACGATATCAGTATGATCGAAGGGGAAATCCGCTAAAGAGAGGAGGCCGTGTGTATCCCTGTATGACGACGACGATCATCGTGGAAGGCATGACGTGCGGTCACTGTGAGCAGACGGTCGAAGAGGCCCTCGAAGAGGTATCCGGCGTGACTGACGTGACCGTCGACAGGGAGAGCGAACAGGCGAGCGTCGATGGTGAGGCAAATGTCACAGCTCTCGTGGAGGCCGTCGAAGACGCCGGGTACACCGCTTACGCCTGAGAATCGCGCGGACCACTCCGAGACAACGGCCAACCGTTGTCTTTGAAGCTTCGCTACGCTGGTCCTGCTGTACAGTTCAGTGGGGAAGATTCAGGGGGCCAGCGGATCCACCTCTACAGAGAATATGGGCTATGGACGACCACAAAGATACAAATGAGAATCTCCCTGGAGGGGAACACCAGCAGGACGACAGCAGTCACCAGCACGAACACGGCGAGCAGGATGAATCGGACGCCGAGTCGGACGAGCAGCGGGTAGAACAGGACCTACTGGAAGAAGAGGCACACCCTGCTGCGGAGAGTGAGACAGTGCTCGACGAGCAGCACGAGCACGCTGGACACGAGGGCGAAGGACACGACCACGGTTCCCATGAGGGCCACGGTGAGGGGCATGGCGGGATGCACAAGGGCCACGAGCAGATGTTCCGCCGGCGCTTCTTCGTCTCGACGCTCCTGTCGATCCCAGTCCTGCTATACAGCGAAATGCTGCAGGAGTGGCTCGGGTTCTCCGTCCCCGCGTTCCCGGGCAGCGAGTGGATCAACCCCGTCTTCGCGGTCATCGTCTTCGCGTACGGTGGGATGCCGTTCCTCCAGATGGCGGTACCGGAGCTGAAAGATCGGTCGCCGGGGATGATGACGCTCATCTCGATGGCGATCACCGTCGCGTTCGTCTACAGCCTCGCGAGCGTGGTCTTCCCGACGCAGTCGGCGTTCTTCTGGGAACTCGTCACCCTGATCGACATTATGCTGCTGGGGCACTGGATCGAGATGCGGTCGGTGCGACGGGCCTCGAGTGCGGTCGACGAACTGGCGAAGCTGATGCCGGACACCGCCGAGCGGATTACCGACGGCGGCGACACTGAGGAGGTCCCGGTGAGTGAACTCTCCGAGGGCGACCTCGTACTCGTCCGGCCGGGTGCGAGTGTCCCTGCTGACGGCGTCGTCGAAGAGGGAGACTCCGACGTCAACGAGTCCATGATCACGGGCGAATCGAAACCGGTCTCGAAAGACCCCGGCGACGAGGTCATCGGTGGGACGATCAACGGCGACGGCAGCCTCCGCGTGCGCGTCGGTGCGACGGGCGAGGAGACGACGCTCGCGGGAATCATGCGCCTCGTCGAGGAAGCCCAGCAGAGCAAATCCAAGACACAGGTACTGGCCGACAGAGCGGCAGGCTGGCTGTTCTACGTCGCCCTCGCGGCGGCAGTCGTGACAGCAATCGCGTGGACGCTCGCGGTCTCATTCGACGCAACGGTCATCGAGCGCGTCGTCACAGTGCTCGTCATCGCCTGCCCGCACGCACTCGGGCTCGCCATCCCCCTAGTGGTCGCAATCAATACGTCATTGGCGGCTCGCAACGGGATGCTGGTCCGGGACCGTATCGCGATGGAGGAGGCGCGGAACCTGGACGCCATCATCTTCGACAAGACGGGGACGCTCACCGAAGGCGAACACGGCGTCGTCGACATGGCGACCGTCGAGGGCGTGGAAGAGGACGACGCTCTTGCGCTGGCAGCAGCCGTCGAAAGCGACTCCGAACACATGATCGCGCGAGCCATACGCGAGGCCGGCGACGAGCAGGACCTCACCGCACCTGACGCGACCGACTTCGAGGCGATCAAAGGCCGGGGCGTCCGTGCGAACGTCGACGGAAATGAGGTGTACGTCGGCGGGCCAAACCTGTTAACCCAACTCGATAGCGAGATACCCGACCATCTCCGCCGCTTCGCTGACGAGGCGGGACAGAACGCTCAGACGGTGGTATACCTTGTTCGTGAAGGCGAGCTGATTGCCGCGTTCGCGATGGCTGACGTAATCCGTGAGGAGAGTTTCCGTGTCGTCGATACCCTCCACGATCTGGGCATCGAGGTGGCGATGTTGACTGGGGACTCCCAGGATGTCGCCAACGCTGTCGCCGACGAACTGGGCATCGACACGGTGTTCGCGGAGGTCCTCCCCGAAGACAAGGACGAGAAAGTTCAGGAGCTTCAGGACCAGGGCAAGCTCGTCGGGATGGTCGGCGACGGGGTGAACGACGCGCCGGCGCTGACGCGGGCCGACGTCGGTATCGCGATCGGGAGCGGCACCGACGTCGCCGTCCAGTCGGCCGACGTCATCCTCGTCCAGAACAACCCGATGGACGTCGTTCGGCTCGTGAAACTCAGTAAGGCGAGCTACCGGAAGATGCAGGAGAACATCGTCTGGGCGGCCGGCTACAACGTGTTCGCAATTCCGCTCGCAGCAGGCGTCTTGGCACCGATCGGGATTCTGCTCTCCCCCGCTGTGGGTGCGCTCCTGATGTCGTTGAGTACAGTAATCGTCGCGATCAACGCTCAGCTGCTCCGCCGCGTGGACCTGTCCATCCCCGAGCTTCCAAGCGGGACACCAGCGACTGACGCACAACCTGCAGACTGAAACGCTCCCGATCGCTTCGGAGCTTCTTTCAATTGAGTTCGGTTGATGGACAGCAAATGGCGACACTGCGTGATTTCGGTGGGTATCGCTATGCAGTCACCGATTCCACAGTTTTCCCGAGGGATACGTAGTTTGGTATACACAGACGCTTCCTCTGATGGGCTACATTGTTGCACCAGCACTAGGTTTATACCGCTTGACGGACTTCTTTCCAACATGAGCCTCGAAGAGACAGTTGACTACCTCGCCGAGGAACTCGACCTCGAGCGAAGTGAACACGTTCGCGAGGTCGGACAGTCGGTCGCCGAGCTTCGCGACTGATCAGAACATTTCTCTGAAGTCCCGTTCGACCAGTCCGTTCTCCAGATACGTGAGGAACTCTTGTTTCGTTGGTCCTTGACGGTCAAGTAGATCGTCCCGTCCTGCTCGTTCGAGAACTGCCTGCGCGAAGTCCGTACAGTGAGATTCGTGCTGCCCAGCATACTCTGTGAGGGCTTCTCTCCAGTGCATATCCAGCTCGAACTCGGCTAATCGGATTTGGATCCCGTCTTTCCGTTCGACGACGTCGACGTCCAAGTCTTCGAGTTGCTTGAAACGGAGGTTGTTCCGGCGGACAGTAATGAGCCGTTTGGAATCGACGATATAGGGATCGACCCACTCTCGCCAGGAATCGTCGTCGACGTGCGTTCGTGGCATCTCAAAATCCGGGTCCACACTCTCAATACAGAACTGCAGCATCGCGATGCCAGTTCGATGATTCGCATTCGGGAGGGAATGTCGGAGGATCAAATTCGACATCACCTCTCCAGCGACGGTCGGAAGCGGTGCTTCCCAGGAGACGTGATCGAGTGCCTGCTGGATCTTTTGTGGTTCGAACTCCTTGTAGAGCCGGAACTCATCCTCATCTCGAACATCGACCGCGGCTTCGAGCAACTCTACTAATCGGAATGCGACAACCTGCCCAGCACGGGGGAGGTCACGAATACGGTCGCTCAGCCATTCCTGATCAAAGTCGATATCTTGCGCTGATTCGATCTCTGAATCGCCTTCGTAGAGCACATAGACCGGTGTTTCAAAGGGGTACCCGATGAGCTTTGTCGACTCGTCGGATTGCTCTCGCTGAGACAGGATCTCTGCCACCGATGCCGAGCTAAATTTGAGGGAGAAATTCTCGGCCTGTGGGTGGTGATAGAAGACGAGCCGAGCCATCTTACTGTGGATTCGTGGGAAGTGGGTAAAGCAGTCCCGCTTTATAATGATTCTACGACGTAGTGGGTGCGTTCACGTCTTCTAAATACTGACTTTCCCACTCACGTCGCGCCTCGATTTCCCGCAATCCGCGCTGCGTGACCGTGTACACGTTCGTCCGCTTGTCGAGTTCACCCTTCTCCAGCAGTCCTTTGTTGACGAGATCGTCGAGATTCGGATAGAGGCGGCCGTGGTTGATCACCTGCTCGTAATAGTCGTCGAGTTCGTCCTTGATTGCGAGCCCATGTGGTTCCTCGAGCCCGGTGGTTACGTACAAGATATCCCGCTGGAACCCAGTTAGATCGTGCATCTGCCTGTTCCCTATTTTTGAGGGGTGGCATATGTTCTCTCTGATACTCAGAGGCGAATTCGGTGTGACTGGTCAGGAAGACTACGTGAGAACTTCGAACCTATATATAGCGGACGGGAGAAATCCGCGATGGAATGTCTGACCTTATCGTCAAAGCAGCCGTGAAGGACGCACTTTCGGACCACAACGTCTCGGCAGATTTCTACGACGCCCTCAACGAAGAGGTCGCCGAACTGCTCGACGACGCCGCAGAGCGTGCCGAGGCCAATGACCGGAAGACGGTCCAGCCCCGCGACCTGTAGGCCTGCGTAACGCAGCCAACCCTGTCACTCGAACGTAGCTTTTTGAGGTTCCTGTTCAGAAGTTAGGCAACGGAGATGGCGGACGCACCGGATACCGAACGGCAGGCGGTCGAACCCGATGCGAGAGAGGTCCTTAGCGTGTCCCAGCTGAACGATCGGATTGCGTCGGTCGTCCAGGACACGCCTGCCCTCAACGGCGTCCGCTGTATTGGCGAGGTCACCGACCTCCACCAGAACAGTACGGCGCTTTACTTCACGCTCACCGACGGCGATGCCGAGCTCCCCTGTATGATCTGGGCGAACCGTTACCGGGAGATGGACGCCGACCTCGACGACGGGACCGAAGTCATCCTCGAGGGAGATATCGACTACTGGGTCGAAGGTGGGAAAATCGATCTCAAGCCGTGGGAAGTGATCGTCGTCGGCGACGGTGACCAGGCGGCTGCCGTCGAGCGACTGCGAAGCGAACTCGAAGAGCGTGGCTGGTTCGGCGACGAGCAGAAACAGCGCCCGCCGGCGTTCCCGGAACGGGTCGGTGTTGTGACCTCACTCCGAGGGGATGCTCGGTACGACATCCAGAGCGCGATCCACGAGCAAGACCCTACCGTCGACATCCTGGTGAAGGATGCGACCGTCCAAGGGTCAGAGGCCCCGACATCTATCGCGAACGGGATTCACCATCTGGACCGCTCCGAGGACGTCGATTCGATTATTGTCGGGCGGGGCGGTGGGAGCGATTCGAACCTCCAAGCGTTCAACACCGAGCGGGTCGCGGAAGCGATCTTCACCGCGAACACCCCGATTGTCACGGCAATTGGCCATACTGACGACCGGCTAATCGCGGATCGGGTAGCGGATATGGCCGCGATCACACCGACAGCGGCCGGCGAGTACATCGCGAAGTCTCGGAGTGACTTCCTGGCTAGCGACATTGACCCGCTTGAGCAACAGCTTGAGGCCGCGTACGAGACCTTTGAACGGGAGCACGAACACGAACAGGAACTGGCCGAGGCAGTCGAAGAGGCGACCGCGCCTGAGGGTCTGTCGCCAGTTTACTACAAGGCCGCAATTTTCGTGCTGCTGGTGCTGTTGCTGCTCATTACCGCACTCTGGCTGGGGGTGATCTAAGCGATGGCGAAAGACTCGGACATCAGGAGTCGGATGAACCGCATCGAAGAGATTATCGACCAACTCGACGCGGATGAGGTGTCACTTGATGAAGGGAGTGAGCTGTACGAGGAAGGGCAGGAGTTGCTGACTGAAATCCGCGAGCGACTCCACGAAGGCCAAGGCGAGGTCATCGAGATCGAATGAAGAATGGGGACAGTATCGACTGTCTCTCTACATTAACCAACAGACTTCCGTTGATCACGAGCTTGTTGGTTAAGGTCGCTGACCACGGCTACCCTTCAGGCTTAACTGCGATGTCCTCCCATCTCGAACCGTTCGGCGAGAATTCCAATGTTCCATGAGACGGTTCTGATATTCGGCGTCTACCTACTCGCGTGTGGTGTCGCGTGGATCCTCCACGAGTCCGCACACTACGCCGTCCACAGGCTCTATGCGGAATCAGTCTCGTTCGGTGTCAATCGACGTGGCCCATACGTCGACGCCGTTTACGCCCCGTCTGCTCCGACGGTCGCTATCCGACTCGGTTCGATCGCACCGACCCTCGTCTATACCCCCATTGTCGTATTTGGCATCGTAGCCTATCTCTCGTCGAATCCAGTTCCACAGCTGGATCCAGTCGGGTGGTCGCTTGTCGTCGTTCCCCTCGTGATTTTGACTTTTCCGAGTGGTTCTGATATCCAAGCGTGTCTCAACGCCTCAGAATAGCGTTTCTTAACGTGTATTCGGTCTGCGTCAGACAAACACTTCATTAGTTACATAGTCAGATTTTAAGAAATTCGTTGGCCGTCAGTATTTAGTAGATAAGACGCAAGTATGTGTAAATGTATCATGGCACAAGCCAGTCCCCGCAGTACCCCCCGTGAACCTGATACGGACGAGCGGTCCTCCGTGTCAATTGAAGCGTGGTTGGAGGCGGTCAGTAGAGAACTGGATCCCGCCGAGTGCGAGGACCTCTCCGAACTCGGCATTTACTCGATCCACGAACACAGCAGCGCCCGCACGATCACCCTTCCCGAGAATGCGGACGAGTTCGAGGACGCGACGACGGTAAAGCAGTACTATTTCGAGGGCGAGGGGTGCCCGCTTCTCATCGTTGCTCCGCTGCAGGTCTAAGTCGCCCCTGTGGGTCGTAAATCAGCAGTCGGTGTCGTCTTCTTTGTGGTCGGAATAGAACTGGATGAGGTACTGGAATCGGGCTGTATCACTCGTGAATGAATCGAGTTCTTCCTGCAACCACTCGTATTTGTCCTGCGGGATTCGCATATTGATTCGGGCCACATCGTCGCTAACATCCGAGCCGGAGTTGCTGGCGCTGGTTGCTGTGTCCGCGTCTGACATTAGTTCCACCCAAGCTATGCGGTCGCATATATCCCGGTAGAATGAGAACTTCTCTAGAGAACTTGGAGAACTTTGAAGATCTCCAAATTCATCCAAATTTTCTGACCTCTTTTGGTCGTGCTATCCGTTTCCACAAACGATGTGTGCTAAGGTCCCCTCCGGCGAGACGCCGGCCAGTACTGAGGAATCGACGTCCGTCATTCGGATCATCCACAGGTCCATCGGCCCGATTCTGCTTGCGCTCCTCCCGCTGATCCTGTTCGTGGGGACGGCGGCCGCACAGTCGGATCCGGGGAGCGCATTCTGCGACTCGAATATGGCCGACACCATCCAGAACATCTTCACCATCATCCAGTTCGGTGGGCCGCTCATCGGCGGCGTCCTCGCGCTCGGCGCGACGGTGGCGATCCCGTTCACCCGTCGCTCGGACTGGAAGAAGGAGATGAAATCTGTCCGGAATCAGGGCCTGCTCTGGGGCGTGATCGTCGCCCCCCTCGGGACGGAGATCGTCCAGTTCATCCTGAACAACATCGTGGTCGGCGGCACGAGTTGTGGGTTCTAACTACGCAACAGGATTCGCACTCGTCATGTCCGCCGTCCTCGTCGCATCGACAGCCGCCGTTCCGGTGGGCGCCCATCCCCCGAATAGTACTGACCACGGCGTCCCGGAGGAGACCTTTCACAAACTGTGGTCGGGGGATCAAGACGGTGCGACCGACGGTGCGAATCTGAGTAACGGATCGGCAGTCGAGCAGCTTGGCGAGGGGACCGATGTCCCGTTCGATTCGCCCCCGCGGGCAGTCGAGCGATGGAACCGGGGCGACCACCAAGAGTTCCCGGCGACCAACAGCTCCGTGTCGATCCATCCACCAGATGCGGACCTCACCAGCGACCAGTTCATCAAGGAAGCCTATACTGAGGTGTTCGCCGTTCAGCCGTCCACCCGAGCGCGCCTCTCGTCGTCCAGACAGCCGCTTTACGTCGCTCCAGACGGGACGCTCCGCGGGACCGTCGATTACCGGGTGGCAGTGCCGCCTGACGACACCTCCGGCGATCGACGCGTCTACTGGAGTCTGGAGAGCCACCAGGTTGAGGAGACGAGACTCCTCGTCGACGGCGACGAAGAGACGACAGCTGGTGGTTCCCACACGCCGGCACTGTCGTACTCCTTGGATGGATACGCCGGCGAAGACCATCAGCTCACGCTCCAGGCGAACATCTCGGTCCGGCTTCGGAAGGAGGTCGAAGTTTGTACCGCCCACAACGACGAAGGCGATTGTACCAACTGGGAGAGTTCCGTTTCATACCCGACCGAGACCGTCACGGTGACCGATTCCATCGAGGTCACGAAGTACGACCTCGCGGTATCAGGGTTCATCGCGGAGTATCCGAACGGTGATCTCGGCCTCGTCGTTTACAAGAACCAGCCGTGGCTCGGCTACCAGTTGCCCAACGGTGACGTCCGAGGTGTCTGGCGGTTCTACTCAGCCCGAGACAAGGACTGGGATACGCTGGTCTACAGCTCGGACGACGGACAGCGGACCGCCCACTCACCGCTCCATCCACTCCAGGTGAACGCGTACCCCATCGAGACGGGGCCGACGCCGTCGCCCCGCCGGAACGTGACAATACTGGATGTGTACGGCACGTCGACGTCGCCTCCGACGCTCCCATCGAACGTCCACTTGGACGTTCTCACGGAGCCGTACACGGCCAGCTACGGCATCGCGACGCGGGCCACGACCGACGAGCAGCCTGAAACCGTCCGTGCGTGGGGACTCGTCAAAGGTGTCGAGGCAGAGCGGCCCGCCGATGAGTTCGCTCGAATCCAGATCTACGAGAGCAACCTCACCCTTGGGGTGGTGAACCAGACCGAAGACACCGTCACCGTCCGGGTTACGCTCCTGAACGCGAATACCGACGCACCAATCAACACCGCCGAACGGGACGGCTACGTTGTCGTCAACGGGCAGCGGGTGAACACGACCGGGAACGGAACCGTTACGATGACGATTGAACGTTCCCCTGGCGGTGTGTCGGCCCGATACGAACCCGGCCACTGGTGGCTCAATCCTCCCGGCTATACCGGCGACTCGGATACCGTCCTGCTGCAAGGCTCAGTGCTCCAGCTGGTGTCGACGCTGTTCCGGATCGGCGTTCCCGTCTCGCTGTTCCTCCTTGCAGTGTTCTTCATCGATCGGATTACAGGGTGGCGTATCTGGCCCCCGTGGAGGTCACTATAATGATCAGAGAACATTCAGAATCCCATGACCGGAATTCGGAACGGTGGATTAGTCGACGCCGTCTTTTGGCTTCGTCTGGAACAGCCCTGCTTGCAGGAGTAGCAGGGTGTTCCGGAACCGATGGTCCCGGCAACCAGACTGAATCCCCAACAGGTTCGTCCTCAACGTCGCCGTCTACAGATTCGGTATTTGAGGAAATCAGCTTCGCGGGACCCAACCTCGTGGTGACGCTGGCTGATGATCACGACGTCGACCAACTCAATCTGATTGGTCCAGATGGTACTACGTTCGAACAGTCAACCGTTACACAGGGAGCTACAAGAGTCGAAATACAGATCGTCTTCAAAACTGGTGGGACGTACTCTGTCGGCGAGTACGAGTTAGTCGCCGTTTCGGGCGAGACATCTGAGTCGATGTCGCTGGAGATCCGGCCCGATATCCAGATAGCCGATGTCGAACCGGAGTTCGATGAAGATGATGGCTACAGTAGTGGTCGGCTCTTTGTGACGGTCGAGAACATCGGTACTGGTCCCTCCTGGGTGTATAATATTGGCTTCCGGAATGCGCCGTATCGGAACGCACCTGAGGTCATCGAAGGAGACGGCGTTGCCGATACAACGTTCGAGCGTCCGGAGGCGAGCGAAGAATTCCTCAGCCCCGGTACTGAACGGGAATTCCTGAAACAACGGGGTGTTCTCGTCATCGATGACAACGACGATGTCTCATGTGAGAGTGATACTGCAGAATTAACCGTCGTTGTTCAGACCCCACACGGAGATATTGAGCAACCGATTCGGGCAGAGCTGTCCGGTGGATACCATATCGACGACCAAGGCGCGATCCAACACCCGTGTAAAGATGTCCAGATTGAACTACTGGACGGGGGTGGAGAAAATGCGTAGTCCCGTTCGATTCCTAATTCGCTCTATCGTCGTCTTCTTCGGGCTACTGAGTACGGGCACTGCTCCGGTTTTAGCTCAAAGTGACGGGGGCAGCGATGGCGGTGCCCTTGGAGACATTATCATCAACGCTATCCAAGAACTCCTTGAGATACTTTTCAGCCCCATAGAGACCGTCATCGAAAATCACGGTGATGCAGTCTTGCGGACAGTGGTGGGTACTCCCCATCCAGATTCGGTGTTCAATCAGCCGACGAACGCAGCGTGGCCTGGAATTTACGACTACTACTGGGAGATGATCATCCCGCTTTCGCTATCGCTGTACGGTCTCTCGCTTGGGATCGTCATTTTCCTTGAATCGACGAGCCACTTGTTCAACGGATACCATCGCTCGAAGCTCAAGAAACGCGCCTTCGCTGGATTGCTCGGTATCTTATCGTGGTGGTGGATCTCAGCGCTCTCGTTGCGATTTATGGATGCATTAGCTGGGTTCCTCGTCCCCTCGGTGTCAGAGATCTCGCTATTCCAGACGCTGTCGTTCACTGGAATGGGCGTGCTCGGCACAGTTGTTGCTCTCTCAACGAATTTGCTCTTATTCGTGTTGATCGGTCTGATTTATCTCGCGAGACAGCTGGCGCTCTACCTATTCGTGTTCCTGATGCCACTCCTCATTGTATTCTGGATCCCTGGCGTCGGGCCGTTCGCCCTAGTCTCGAAATTCATGAAGAAGTTGGCCGGGTTCTACGTCCCTTTCCTGTTTATGACGGTCCCAGTTGCTCTCCTGTTCCGTCTCGGGGACATCTTGGGAACGAGTTTCGGCCCTTCAGCTGGTGAGTTCGGGGCTTGGTTGACGGCACTCGTTATCCCGCTTCTCGCCGTTGCCTCTCCATTTGTTCTGTTCTGGCAGGCCGGGGCGTTGTTCTTCATCGCCGACAGGGCGGCCAGACATATGTCTGCTGAGAAGGCCCGTAGTCGGTTGTCTAGAGGACGTGAACAAGTCCAATCGGCCAAACAGGGTGGGAGAAACTTCGTTCGAGGAGTGCGCGATGAGCCCGCAGTCAAGAGCGGTGGCCAATACGTCTTGAACTCTGGTGATTCGAGAGCCCACTCTACCGGCCAACGACTCAATACGACTGGCTCTCGCCTCCGTGAAGCGATCACCGACGGCAGCGGTGGAGGGGGAGGAAACAGCGGAGGCGGAAACCTCGGCGGCGGAAATGATGATTCTACGGCCGGCTCCACCACCAGCGAGGATAGTAGTGGGAACGACGGAGGCGAGGAATTCGATCGAGACGATGCGTTCCGGGACCCCCAGACTCGGAACCGGAATCCAGATTCAGCAGATGACCCGCCACGCTATATCCACTAACAACCCATGAGCTCCGCAACTGACCCCGCGAAACGAATTCCGAAGTCGCTCGGTACCGACACCCAGTTCCTCGGGAAGTACTCGCTGACGGACCTCGCCGTCGCCGGTCTTCCCGGTGTACTGGTAGTCCTGGTGACGCAGGTCGTTATCCCACCGTCACTCACCGTTCGTGGCATTCCGGTGTCCGCCCTCACGATCCCCCTCGCAGCGATTGCGATCGCCTTCGGTGGGCTGTTCGTCTACCTCACGCCCGGCTACACCAACAGTCTCGACTGGCTCGGTCTGTTCGTGAACTTCCACCGCAGCGAGACGGAGATCGCCCACGAGGAGGCGAAGGAGTACACTCACGTCGAGCGCGTCTACCCGCGACACAACGCCATCGAGCGGACGGATCGGGCCCTTGTCGGAGCCGTTCAGGTGTCGCCACCGACGATGGCGCTCGCGACCGACGAGGAGTGGGCCCAGAAGGCGGAGGCCTTCCAGGACTTCGTCAATACGACCGTCGAGTTCCCGATCCAGATTTACTCGACGACGCAGGCGTTCCCCGCCGACGAGTACGTCGGGCGGTACGAAGACCGGTTGAGCGACCCGGACGTCAAATCGAACGAGAAACTCCAGGCGCTCATCGAGCACTACGTCGACTGGTACGACCGGGAGCTGGCGCAGCGTCAGATGACCATTCGCGACCACTACGTCCTGATTCCGGTACGACCTGAGGAGGTCCGATACGAACGGGCCAGCCTCCTCGAAAAGCTCGCTGGGATCCCCGTACTGGGCATCCTCATCCAGATTGTCACGGCGCCGCCGGAGGAGGAAGAGCGAGCCGCGATGCTCGAGGAACTGGACGAGCGGCGCCGGCGGGTCGAGCGCGGCCTCCGCGGCATCGAGGGGTGTGACACGCGCCCCGTTGATGCGGCCGAACTCACCCGCCTCATCGCGGAATACTGGACCGGCACGGAAATCGAGTACGGCGACCCCGAACAGGTGCTTCGAACGTCCCCCGTCATCAACAAGTCATGATTGGAAACCTGCTTCCGTTCACCAGCTCGGATAGTTCGGAAACCGACGACGAGGCCCCCGACGAAGAGGGGGAAGATGCTGAATCACAGTTTACCGTGGACTACGAGGCCGACGGTGAGGCAGTCGACGGCATCCCCGAGATCCATCAGACCGTCGTCTCGCCGTCGAGTATCGAGCGAACGCCCAGCGCCCTCCGGACTGACACCCAGTGGGCGCAGAGTCTGTGGGTCGGTGAGTATCCCGATGCTCCGATGGATGGCTTCCTCGAAAAACTGTACGCGGCCGCCGAGACCCAACAGACAGATGTCAGCATCCACATCGATCCTCGTGATACGCGAGAGACGTTGGATTCGCTGGAGAACAAGATCGAGGACCTCGAAGCCGACTACGAGTACCTGACCGAGAAGCATCGTGCGAGCGCCCGGGGCGTCGAGAAAGACCTCGAGGACCACCAGGAGATGTACGACGTCCTTCGGAACACGACGATGCAGGCGTTCGACGTCTCGATGTATCTCACGGTCAGGGGCAACGATCGCGAGAACATCGACGCCGAGTCGGTGTCGACGACAGCCCGACAAGCGCCTGCGAATCTGACGCCGGTGACGCCCCGGTGGTCACAGCTGAAGACGTTTACCTCAGCGAGCCCGATCGCCCTGGATCAGTTCAACGAGACGCTCGACAGCAAGACGCCGATGCTCGGCGGGGCAGTCGGCGCGATGTTCCCCTTCGTTTCCGGTGCGTTTGCGGAACCCGGTATCGAATACGGGACGTACGCGCTGAATTCGAGTCCACTCATCCTCGACCGATTCAAACGGCAAACCGGCTACTGTATGATGGTTATCGGCCGGCTCGGCGCAGGCAAATCCTTCGCGACGAAGCTCCGGCTCGTGCGGCGGGCGATGTTCGACGAGGATACGGTCGTCATTATGCTCGACCCGATGCGGGGGTTCGCCGGCGTCAACGAGGCGCTCGATGGCGAGCGGATCACGGTCGGTGGCCGGCGGGGGCTGAACCCGCTGGAAATCAAACCGACGCCCGACCACGTCCTGCAGGAGGTCGACGACATCGACCCGTGGGGCGAGCAGATCAACTGGGTGATGACCTTCTTCGCGACGTTCTTCGAGCACGTCGCAGACCATCCCCTCGGCGAGCGCAACCAGACGCTCCGGCGGGCCGTCCAGGAAGCCTACGAGAAGCGCGGGATCACACGCGATCCAGAGACACACACCCGGGACTCGCCCACCATCCACGACATCATCACGGTCCTCGAAGAGATGGTCGAAGATCCCGAGGAGTACGGCTACGTCACGGATGGGGAGCAGGAAGCCGTCCAGTCCGATGCCCAGTCGCTGCTGAAGGATCTCCGGCCGTCGTTCCGCGAAGGCGGCGAACTCGAGAATCTGGCCCGCCCCTCAGAGTTCGACCTCGATTCGAAGGTCATCTACCTCGATCTCCACCAGGAGGAGGGCACCCGTGGCCGGGCGGAGACCAGCCTGATGATGCAGGTGCTGTTCAACAGTGTCTACGAGCGGGTCAAGCAGACCGACAAGCGCGTCGTCTTCTGTATCGACGAGGCGCACTACCTGATGAACGACGCTGTCTCGCTGGACTTCCTGGAGACGGCCGTCCGACACAGCCGCCACTTCGATCTGAGCCTCGAATTTATCACGCAAACGGGGGGTGAATTCGCGCTGACGCCGGAGGCACGCACCATCGCGAACCTCTGTTCGCTGACCGTCCTCCACCGCGTCAACGAGGAGAAAGAGAAGATCGCCAAGTGGTTCGACCTCAGCGAACGGCAGGTGAACTGGGTTACCTCCGCGAAGGCCGGAGAGGACGAGGACGGCTACTCGGAAGCGCTGGTCGGCATCGACCAGGAGGGCTGGTTCCCACTCCGAATTCGGGCGAGCGACTACGAGGCCCACGTCATCGACGGCGGCGCTGCGGACGTGGCCGAGCTCGAGCCCGAATCGACGACGAGCGTGACGAATCCAGATAGCCGACCCGCCGGCACGCGTGCCGACGGCGGTGAACCAACTAGCACTACCTCTCAGGAGGATGACTGAGCTGACCCCGTCAGAACGCCCGGCAGTGGCTAACGGCGACGAGTACATCCGGATCACTCCCTCCCGGAGCGATCTCGCGCCGGAGACCGTAGTCCGCCAGCTGGCCGGCCTCCACGGCCTTGACGCTGGCAAAGACGGATTTCTCGCAAGTATCGGTCCCTTCAGCGATCCGCCACCGGTGTTCGAGTTCCTCGCAGTGAGTGAGGGGGCAGACGAGCCGGTCGAGTTCTATTACGGGGCCGACCGCCGATTAGATGCCTTCGAGGAACGCCTCCGGACGCTGTATCCTCCGACCGTCACGTTCGAGCGGGTCACCCTTGACTTGGAAACGAAGCTACTCCCATCGACAGCAGACCCATCTCAGGACCACAGTACCGGGAGAGACGATAGCCACGGAATGAATCCCAGGACACCTGAGGAATCCCCCGGAGACCCAAATTCGGATTCAGAGCCCGTGACTCTCTTCGGTTCGACGGGGCAGGAACCGGTCGGTGATGGCGGAAGTGTGCTGTCGGAGAGCTCTACGTCGCAGGACGAAGACGTGGATCTGTTCGAGGCCGATTCAAGTGACGAGTCCACAGCGGCTGGTCCGTCCGACTCCGAACTCGATGCCGATCACCAGCCGGCCCATACGCAACCGACCGTCGATGAGACGACCCCACTGGGAATCAGTTGGCACGGGCAGGCTACCCGGCGGGAAGACTGGATGACGACACTCCCCCAATTCACGAATACGGAAGACGACGATGACGATCACGCTCGGGCCCCGCTCGCGTCACTCATCGATCAGCTGACCCGGGCCGAACACCCGATCGCCTTCCAAGTACTCTTTCAGCGGAAATCGAACTGGACGCACGAGGCACGAGAGCGCCAGCGGAAGCTCCGTGAAGGCGAAGACCGGGTCGTCGACTGGTTCTTCGGAGAACTCCTCGGAAACACGGAGAACGAACCACAGAGTCCGTCGAACACCGGGCGACAGCGTCGGTATCTCGACATCGGTGGGCGGGAGCGAGTCGAGGCTATCGACGAGAAGGAGCCACAGCACACGTTCACGGTGAATATGCGGGCACTTTCGCTCGTGGCTTCCGACCGACAACGAGAGCGGGTTGACCATCGTCTCGACGATATCGGGTCGGTGTTCGATCACCTGAACGGGCCGCACTATCGGCTCCGACCGAAGCGCATCCGCCGTGGGCTTCGAAAGGGGCGGCGGGCCAAGAAGCACGCCGACCGGGTACTCAACGCTACGTTGGCTACAAAGAGCGACTGGCGGAAAACCCGCCCCGATCTCGTCCTTGGGCCGGCTGAGTTGGCGAACTTCGTGGTCGTTCCGCCGGCGACTGGCCTTACGACCGAGGGCGGGCGGGGGTCCGACGCCGAACCCGAGAGCCGGACGCCCCTGCCACTCCCGGCGCAGGACCACATGGATGCATTCACGGACTCCGGGATGGCGATCGGCCGCGGTCTCGGGGAGGACGGCACGCCCACGCCGGAGCCGATGCGGATTCCCCCGCATCTCCTCCCGTTCCACGTCGGCCGGTTCGCGAAGAGCGGCGCCGGCAAATCGGTCGCGCTGATCAACGACGCGCTCTCCCTGTACGACCAGACCACGGGCCCCGTGTTCCTGATCGACTCCAAGGGCGGGAACCTCCCAGAGAACTATATGCGGGCTCACGGGAAGCGGTTCGGCACCGAGGACCTCGAAGAGAACGTCCTCCACTTCTCGGTGCCCGACATCCTACCTGGGTTCGCGTTCTTCGACATCACGCCGGCGCTGGAAGATGGGGTTCGTCGCGTCGACGCGATCCAGGACAAGGCCGACCACTACGAAGAGCTCATCAAACTCGTGATGGGGCCGGAGCGGTACGAGGACGCCATCGCCTCGCCGACGCTCATCAAGTACCTCATCAAGGCGATGTACGACGAGGAGTACGGCCTCGAAAACGGGCACTTCCGGCAGGATACGAACTACTTCACCCACGACCAGTTCGAGCAGGCGGTGACCCAGTTTCACGCCGCCGGGCCACCAGATTCGACACCGGAAGATGCACCGCGAGCCAGCGACCCGCAAGTCGCGGAGAAGCTGGAGCGACACCTGCGCTCGAACCCGGCGACGTTCTCGAACGTCGTGAGCGGCATCAGCAACCGAATGGATTACATCACGCAGGACGCCCACCTCCGACGGATCTTCAACAATACCCAGTCGCAGTTCGACTTCCGCGACCTCCTCGACGAGGACAAGGTAGTCATCTTCGACCTCGGCGATCTCCGCGACGAAGCCGCCCGCGTGATGACCGGAGTCATTCTGACGCAACTCTATGACGCTGTCAAGCGTCGCGACGGCGACGAGCTGGCCCGCAAGCCGGACGACTACGTGGCGAACCTGCTCATCGACGAGGCGTCGTCGGTCGTCGTCTCAGATACGCTGACGACACTGCTCGAAAAGGGGCGGGAGTTCCGGCTGTCCATCGAACTCGTGACGCAGTTCCCCGAGCAGATGAAGGAGGCCGGCAACCGCGAGGTCTACCTGAACGTCCTGAACAATATCGGCAGTCCCCTCGTCGGGAAGATCGCCGTCGACGCCGACATCGCCGAGGCACTCTCACATGAGGCGATGGATCCCGTCGAGTTCAAGAATCGGATTAGTTCCCTCCCGCGTGGCGAGTGGATCGCACAGCTCCCGAGTCCGGAGTTCGGCGAAACCGGTCCCGACCCATTCAGTATCGAACCCCTCCCGATTCCGCCCGGTCATCCCGATAGCGAGCAGCCTCTGACTGGTGCGCAGGAAGAGCGATTCCAGGATGCCCTAGAGGCCGTTCACGAGCATACCCGAGAGGATTACGGGGTGGCTGGCGGGACGACCGTGGAGAGCCGTGACGCTGCGACTGACGTCGCTCTGGAGAACGCGGATGACCTACCGTTGGAAGTCGCGATGGCCCGTGCGATCCGCGCCGTCCAGCTGTCGAACGAGGTCCGCGAGACGAACGGCTGGGTGTCCGTCGAGGACGTCGACGAGGAACTGCTCTCGCGCATCGAGGAAGGCACCATCGAGGCGCAGGGCTACGAGACACTACCAGAAGTGCGGGAGGCGTCCTCGCTCATCGAGGTCGATCTCCCGGACGGGGCATCGTCGGTGCAGTGTCGGCTCACAGACGAGGGTGAGCAGGCAGCCACGCCCGACACGTCGACGTCACCGACCGGCGGGGGCGAGCACCACGACACAGTCCTCGAAGCGGTCGAGCAGTCGCTCGCAGCGGCGGGCTTCTCTGTGGAGGTCCTCGATCAGAACGGGGAGTCCCGCCCCGACGCCATCGCGACGCATTCGGATCTCGACTGGGAACTCCAAGTCGAAGTCGAAACCACCACGCACGTCCGCCCGGCGAAGGTTCTCTCGAACCTCCGGAAAGCTCAGGAACAGGAGCGAATCCCGCTGTTCGTCGTCGCAGACCATAACGATCAACCAGCCGGCGAGGTCGCCGACCGGCTCGCGAAAATCCTCAGCGAGCCGCGAAATCAGCTTTCATCCGGTGAGACGCGGCTGTATACGATGAACCACAACGTCACATTCAACGGCGGTGCGCGAGCCGCGGATGGGGTGACAGCCGTCCGACCGGCCACTGGCGGCAGTCGCCACACCCGCTGGTTCAAGCGGGATGGGGCGTTCGTCCTCGAGGATAGTGCCGGGGACCAGCACGCACGGATAGACTCCTTCGACGCCGTGTCGAAAGACCAGTTCCCTGCGACGTACAGCTACGACGCCGATAGCGAGACATACACCGTCTTCAGGCCGGGAGAGCTCCCCGAGTCCTACGAGTCTCGCGAGGCATTCGAAGCGGAGTGGGTGCCTGTCAAGCGCCCGTTCGTGCCCAGTACCGACCTCCCGATCCCTGACTACACGGAGCGCACGTATGCGATTGCGACCACCGAGAGCGACCAGACGCTCGACATCTACACGCCAGACACGGAGACGGCCACCGCCGTTCCGGCACTCGTGGACGCGATCCAGGACAGGACGCTCCATCCAGCAGGGGAACCCCCGGATGACTCGATCGATTCCGACGCGCAAGAAGACAACGAGGTGGACCCGTACGGCATTCAGGCATTCGTCCAGGACCGGCTCACTGAATCCGACGACGGGGTTGTCGCGGTTGCTGAGGTCTACGATGCCTACGAGCAGTATGCGGCGGCCGGGGGATACGAGGTGAAGCCGAAAAACCGATTCACACAGACGCTTCGCGACCACGCTCAGTTCGAGCGTGACAAGAAGTGGTTGGACGGCCAGACGCGGCGGTGTTACGTCGGAATCGAGTTGTCCGACGCCGGCGACCAGGAGGGACCAAGCGATGCCAGTGCGTAGTCGTTTCGCGCCCGGTCAGGAGGTGCAGGAGCACACGAGATGACGCTCTCCGAATCAGCTATCCGCGAGTACTACCGTCGTGCCAACCCCGTCTACGAGGCACTGGCGACCGTCAAGGACTACCCGACCATCGGGCTGAACGACTTCGTCGGATGGTACATCAAACGCGACCACGACGACGTCGAGGCGATCAAGGCCGGGTATCCGCAGCGCGGGCGGGTTGCCCGCCTCGATCGTGACTACGACGAGATCCACGACCGCCTCGAACGGACGCTCTACGCCGTCACCACCTACAAGACACCGTCCGCCTTCCAGCAGTGGGAACCCTGTCGCTACGACGAGTCCGAGGAGACGACTGTCTGGCAGGATGAGCCCCCGACCCCCGGGTATGCCGACCTCCGGGCGGTTCCCGCCTGGGGCGATATCGACCTCGCCGACGACATCAAGCCCCAGCGAGGCGACCTCAATGCCGAGACACAGGCGCTCGTCGAGCGAACGCTCGACGCCTACGTCGACGAGTATGCGACGCTCTACGGCACGCGGGACGCGGTGTATGCGTTGGACTCCGTTGGGGGCGCGTACGTCTTCGGGGCACCGGAGGCCACGCTCCCGATTGCGGACCACTTCAGCGAGGATCCGGATGCGCTCGAACGAGTGTACGACGAGTTCCTCGACCGCTCGAACGTATGGCTCCAGGAGGCAGAGGCCCGCGTGAACGAACGCGTCGACGGCGCCGGCGACGTCATCCAGCCCGACTGGGTGAACAACAAGAACCGCCAGTACAAGCCGCCACTCTCGATCCACGCCGATCACGATGCCGTCGTCACGCCCATCGCGACCGACGACGTCCGCTACGAGCTCCGTCCGTTCGAGACCGTCGATGACACCCTTATCGAGCAGGCGGTCAGCTGGGCTGATGATCTCACGCGAGTCGAGCACACGGATTGTGTCGACTCGCTGGTCGCGACACTCTGGCCGGATCTGTACGAGGACCACGACGGGTGGCGGGCAACGCTGAAGGCGTGGGTCGAAGCGGAGCGTGAGCGGGAACGTGAACGTCAGCGACAACGTGAGGCGGCGCTCCAGCGACGTGAGGAGCGGTTGGCAGAACTCGACGGTACCCTCGAAGGCCGGCCCATTTCGCCGTTCAAAGAGGACGTCTACGAGGCTGTCGAGAACATCGATATCACCGAGATTGCCCGTCACTACGCGAGCGATGCCTACGATACGGATCCAAACCAGCCGCGGCCGCAGTTCGATCCGTGCTGGCGCCACAGTGAGAGTGGTCAGTCCTGTTTCGTCGACGAGCAGGCCAACACCTTCGGCGATTCAAAGGTGAACGGTGGGGGTGGGCCGGCGAAACTGATGGCGCTCGCGACGGGGATCGTTGCCGACGCCGATGCGAACCTGGATGGCGAAGACTACTGGGCTGCCGTCGACGAACTCCGGAGCGTCGGCTATGACATCCCGGTGTGGATCCCGGAGGCTGGATCAGACCGTGTCGACGGCGGGTCCTACGACCAGATGCCCTTCTGGGCCGTTCGGAAAGCAGCTGTCGCGCTCGAGGTTTGTCCCGAGGACGCGTTCGTCGATCGTGAGGGAGAGAATGGAACCTACGAGGGATTCCCCGGCTACGAAACATACAACGAGACGCTGGAAGCCATCGAAACAGCAGGGCTGAAACACGGTCGAGAGCGAGTTACCCCTGATGAGAACGCGGCTGGCGATGAATCGGAGCCAGCCAGTACTGCCTCTGCGAGCGACGAGCGATCTGGTGACCTAGATCAAGCTCATCTTCGCGAAAAGAACCGGCTGTTGGCAGCGAAGGTTGAACGTCTCGAAGCTAAACTGGAGGGGAAATCAGAGCGAATCGAGGAATTAGAGACGGAGGTCGACCAACTCCGAACGGAACTCACGACCGTCCGCTTCGAACGCGACCGTCTGGAGGCCGTACTCAAAGAGCGCGGGTTCGGTCAGGAGCCGAGTCAAGAAGGCCGGGAGGAACAGTCGCCTCTTGACAAGGCAAGGCGGGTTCTTTCGTTCGGTGAATAGATTTACCACAATCCCCGGTGAAATTCTCAGTTGCTGATAGTCTGTTTAGGCCGTGTGTATACAGCGCGCGCATCGGTCACACGAAAGCGTACGTGAATGACCTCCAAATCAGGAGAAATAGTGTTACAGATTCTTCGCGATGTCATTGAGCTCCTTGGTCCGGTTGTCGGTGATTCGCTCCGCCGGTGGTTCCTGATCTTCCTCTTCCTCGATCGGGAACAGGGTCTGTAATCGGTTCTTCTGACGCTCCACACCAGGGTGAGACAAGTCAATCGTAACCGGATGGTCCTCGTTGATATCCTTGTTAGCGAGATTGTTGATTAATCTCAGAGGCAACGGATAGAACGTATCCAGCTCTGCATCCCAGTTACTGCCGTCGTGCAGATCCAAGATGATAGAGTACACCTTCTCGAACTCGTCGTTCTTGTATTCAATCTCGTCGTTGACTTTGAAATTCAGGTATCTTCGTTGCTCAACAGAGGCTCGGGACCGGGCTAGTAGACGTGGACGTTCCAAGATAACTTTCGCATCGTAGTTGACCTCGGGGCTGTATCCCCGGTGCTCTCCTTGTCCTTGCAGCCATTCGAGGAACTGGATTTTCGCTCTCTTGTAGTCGGTCATAGTATTCGAACAGGCCTCTCACACCGTAGCGCTCACTATCGGGTTCAGGCATAAAGAGTTTCTGTAGAATTGGCGTTTCAGGCCGTCTAGGCCGTTATTTCGCTAGTAGGCTAGGAGGCTAGTTTCACTAGTTTACAATAGTCGGACTAGTCGGATCATTACTTCCTAAGCGAATTCCCGAGTGATGGAGGGCATCTACCGTAGAACTGTACCTTGAGCACACGCCTCTCGAAGAGTACATTTATCAGAATAGCTACCGGCATCATGTACAACCTACTTCATGATGGACACGCAGGCAGGTGTCACCAGTCGTATATCTCAGCTCTGCCACGAGGAATACATCGAACTTCTGAGTGGGCTCAATAACCGAACCGCCTGGAATCGAGAAGGCGATCTTGGGTACGGGAACCAAGTCGTGTCTGCCGCACACGACAACCGCACTATTCTGGAGCTAATTCAAAATGCTCGAGACGCGATTGTCGAGAGTGAGGAAGAGACCAATGGACGAGTCGCAGTTATTGTGGGGCCAGAATCACTACTAATTGCCAACTCCGGTGAGCCATTTCATTTAGACGACGATGACGTGTTCGAGGCAGTCACATCTCTGGGACGTTCTGCCAAAGCAAAGGAACGGGATTCGATCGGGGAGAAGGGAGTCGGACTAAAATCGATTTTACAGCTGAGTGAAGCATTCAGCATTCACTCAAGCGTGGACGGTGAGGATTTCTCGGCTACGTTCTCTCGGGCGAAGAGTGCGCAAATGGTTCTCTCGATGTATGAAAGATTACTCGATACCGATTCTTTCGTCGACCGTCTCGGAGTCACCGAGACCCAGTCGGATTTCTTAGACACAGGCCGCTTTTCATTCTCCGATCAAAGTGTCGTCCCGGATAGTATCGATATAGACGAACTGGTGGATCAACTCCTCAATGAGCCGAGACAACCGCCGCCGACCCCTGTAGATATTCTCACAGACATTCCCCGGATCTCCCTGTTCCGTTATCCGTTCCTACAGAACGATACTCAAGCGGACTCAACGCCACTCCAGACACATCTCATTCGGGATAATGTATCGAGCGCGAACCTCTCCAAGCGAGTGGATCCTCAGTTAGCTGACTGGCTAGACGAGTATCGGGGTGATTTCTCAACGGTAGTCGAACTCGAGTACTTGGATGACCAGTGGCGTGATCTATTGGATCATATTGAGTCGGTCCTCACGACATCTGACAAAGAAGGAGCGGCAACATTCACAAACCGGCGTTCGTCAGAACCCGTGGATCGCGCTGCATTCTGCGAACGACGTCGGCGCGAATTCTGGGAAGAGTGCACTGATATCTCACCTGAAACGCTGATTCTCCTTGAAGAGATCGAAGAGCTCGACCTGATTCAGGTGACGCACGACGAGACAGGACAGCTTCAGATTATAGATCGGCATCAGGTTTGCATAGACCAGGCTGATCAACGCTCAATAGACGAACACTCCAATACGACTCGCAGGTCAGTCGATTATACGGTCCAGACCGCCGACGGTACCTCGCAGACTCGTCAGTATAGACGCTACACTCGAACATATGACGAGATTGTTCCGAATGACGACCAAGACGAACGGGACGAGATCCACCTACTGTTCGAACGGCCCCCCGAATCGACGGATGACTGGAACCCATCGCCAAAGCCACTCTACCTCCACTACCCGATAGAGAAGGCTACGACCCCGTTCCCGTTCGTCGTCCACGCACCATTCCGGGTCGAGTTCGATAGGCAGTCGCTCGCTGACGACCAACAAAATCTACAGATCCTTGACCGGCTTCCAGACTTAATTGCTGACGCCGGGACAGACTTGGCGAGGGGCGACGAGAGAGGAGCAAGCAGGGATGGATTCAGGCAGTGGATGCCTTGGATGACGATGCCGTTACGCGGGGAACCCAGTTCGGGTTCCGGGACGCCTCTAACCGAGAGCGTACAGGAGGCGGTCACGTTGCTTCAGGATTCTCCGATTGTTCCGACCGATGACACGGACGCACAATGCCCTCGGGATACCCTGCTTGATCCCGAGCGCATTCGAGGGTTCGAGACCCTTCGTCGAGACGCGCCCGAAGCACCGTTACCAGCCGAGACAGTCATTGAGTCGGGAGACACCTGGAGTCAACGTGTCTCTACATTACAGGGCGACACCGAGCATACATTTCGCCAGTGTGCGAGGAGGCTGGGCCTGACCGAGGTTCTGGAGCGTCTTTTCGACGATGACACCGGTAATGCCCGAGGCTGCATCGATATTCTGTGTGAGTACTGGGGGCTCAGTGGAAGCGCTGTTTCCTCTGGTAGGTGGGCGGTACCAGTTGAACGGGTTGAACACGCGGAGGCGTACTTCGAGACGATCTGTTCGATCCTCACATCAGCCTCTGAAGGTGATGAACTCGACTTAGACGACGATTCAGACGTGAAGCGAGCAGCGGGTCGGCTCGGGGAAAAAAGAGTCCCCCTCATACCCGCCGAAGCACACCAGGCTAACGACACTGATGCCTCTAATGGTGTCACACATCTCGTTCGTGCTCGCTCTCGCGGAGACACGCGGCAGGGACACGGAGCACAACGGAGCGAGCGTATTGTCTTTCGCCGAACCGGGAGTAGTCAGACGTCTGAGTCAATTATCTCAGAACTTCCATCCCCACCGACGACACTCCCCGTGTTCGTGGTCCCGTTCCGAACGGAATGGATCGGGCCACTCGAGAGTTTCAACCGGGACTGGGGGACCAGAAATCTGGATAGCCCTGCAGAATTCTACCGACGGGTTGCTGCAGAGGCTGGAGGATATTCGGGGGAGAGAACTTCCGATTCTAGCGTTATCGGTTATCTCTCGACACTCTACGAGACGGTAACACGTGGACAGATAGCGAAGTGGCTTCATCCAATCCCCAATCGGAATCGTCGATTCGACGAGGTAGAGGCCACATTAACTGGTGCCAAGACGAACAAATTGCCTTCCGACTACGATGACTATCTTGAGCGGCGCTACACCCAGCAGGTTGAATTGCCAATCGGACACCAGGACGGGCAGGACGAAACGCTTCCTGCCGAACAAATCGTATTCGGGACCGAATGGGTAAGCGAGTTCGAAGCAGCTGCAGATATTCTAGAAGGAATCGATTCGAGTTCAGATCGATTCTTCGACGCAGGGTCACACGAAGAGTCCCGAGCAACTACGTTTCGGCGATGGGCAGCGGTCATCGAGAAGGCGTCCAGCGTAACACCGTCCGAGACACCGACACTCGCGGAACCAGAAAGCGACTATTGGCAACGGGTGTTTGGAAGTTGGTCAAGTAGCGAGGGGCTCCAGCGGGTCTTGCGTCTGGACTTCCTGATTCATCTGGGCGTACAGATCGGCCCTCGAATCGATTGGCGATGGGTGTTGCCGACCAGAGGAGACGACGATCGTGAGGCAGGTACAATTAGCGTTGCCGATGCCCAGAATCTCGCTCGCGGAGAACCCCTCAACGAAGACGACGGATTCGACGTGCCAGACGAGGTTTTAGATACCTATACCGACGTCATGTGGCGGTCAGACAATCATCCTGCATTCACCGCCACCCACTCAACGGGCTGTGGAAACAACTGGCTGGAATGCGACGAGGAAACATGGGCTGCAAACGATTCGCAAGAGGCACTTATGCCGGTCTGGTGGTACTTCCCCGATCTACCTCAGATATCTGATGGTCGAGCTCGCGAGAAGTATCGGGACGCAATCTTGCTCCTATGGCCAGACCTTGCCGAAACAGTCGCTAACAGCGCGTGGCTCTGTAGCAACTGGCACTCGTTCAGCGAAAGCCCAGACGGGGCTGCTATCCCCAGCCTCGGAACCGTGCAATTAGCTCAAGCAGAGCTCTGGCCTGTCGACAGCCAATTCGAAGATGAGGGCGGGAATGACCGGCTTACAGTCGAGGATGGGACGACAGCTTCGGCAGAGAAATTGATCTTCGACGATGCAGAACAAGTCAGAGGGGCTGCTCAGTATTTGCCGCGAGTCGACAGTTCCAAACTCGAACAGAGGTTAGCTCCCACATCGGGGTCAGAGGCAGTGGATATTTCGTCAGCTCTCAGGATCCTCGGTATTCGAGAAATCGATAATTTGACCCCACCGATGGCAGCTCAGCGACTCAACTGGTTCATTGGGCAGTTCGCAGTGGAGAAGACACCAGGTCAGAACCCCTTCGATATATCGGCGAGCTGGTCCGCACGGGCGCTTTCTGTGCCCATCGACGCCCTGATGCGCCGGCTCGCTTCCGGACAGACACTCGCAGATCGACTCGACGAACGACCAGAGATTCGGCGCTGGATTCGGCGCGATATTTGGCGCCTCGGAACGACGGTTCGAATTACAGAAGGCCGCAACTCGAAAGCGCTTAAGATTGGTGCGGAAGCGCCCGCACCGGGGGCGCCGTCAATAGCACAGCAGCCGGTTATTTTCACACAACCACTCTCCTCGTTTTCACGTGATCGGTTGGTTCGGGACGCACGGCCGTTCGTCGAACGGCCTTCCGACTCGACAGAAGTTGCCCGCCTTCTTGGGACCGAAAGCTCTGCCGACGAAGAGGCGACGACAGTAACATTCGGGATAATCATAGAGAGCGAACCACCGTCTCCTCGACCAGTCAGTGGTGGTGAGGTCGAATCGGGGACGGATCGCCTCGACACCCTTCGGGAGACGCTTCGGCAGCGTCAACAGTACCTGTTGGCAGCATATCTCGAACAGGCAACAGCTCCAGACCTCGAAGAAAAGCACGATCAATTGTCTGCTGTCGTCGAGAACCGAATCGCGATCGTCGCACGTGACGACGATGACGATACGCAGCGTAATTCGGCACAATGGGAACCGGCTGACGGAGCCAAGGATGGAGGACTACATATCGCCCTTTTCGAAGACGCAGTGAAGCGTGTCGATGGTGACGCGATACCGCCGTACCTCACAGCAGATGGTATCGTCCAAGTACTCGAACAGTTCGACCTCGCAGATACCTTCGAGAACGTCTTGTTCAAAGGAGAGTCGGCACTGGAGACAGAGTATCGCTCGGCATTGGAGGAAGTTCGAGCGGAGATCAACGAGCTCCGTACACAGCGTCTTGAAGTTATCCACCACACTCTTCAGGGCCTCGTTTCGACGATTGCACCCACCGTATCCCTAACTGAAGGGGATGAACTCACTGTCAACGCGCGCGTAACGCTGAATGAGTTACACAGACTCGAAGATGACCCAGCCGCGGTTACTAAGAGCACGTTGCTCCAGTCGTGGCTCAACACGCTGACTGAGAAGTGTGGATTCGACAATGAGGTCGCTATCGAATGTATACGTGCCGCAGCCACCGACGATGAGGCGGTGCGACACCGGATCACCTACCAACTCGATCAGTCCGTTAACAGTATCGACATCGACGCACTCGTCAAGGCCGGGTATCGGTGGCAAACTCTCGAAACGTGGCCGTCGGCAAAGGGTACCGCTCCGGTGGAGTCATACAGCACGACTATACAACGATTTCGTCGGTTCTGGAATGCAGTCGGTAGGTACGAAGATGAGGGCGAGGCGACCCTCGAACGCGCAGCCAAAGATGCGCGAGAGGCTACACCGGCTCCAAAGCCAAATAGACGCGTCGCGCAATTCGTTCCGCACGCAGAAACGCTTCCATCCGACATTTGCGAGGTCCGGCTCGGCGCGTTGCCCTACCTCAAGTCAACGCCAGAACCGCTGGAACATCTCAGAGGCGCCGTCAGGAAATGGGGTCGCACAGAGTGGGAAGACCTGAAACAGTCGGATGTAATCTATACCGACCAGACCATCGAAGAGCGGATGGAGTCACTCATCGAAGCGGCGACGACTCCCAATGGCGGTGACAAAGCCTTTGAAACCGCGCTCGCGAAGTTCTACGGCACAACGAGTGACTACGCAACCGATGAGGGCCGAACGAGGGAAGATCTCACGAATGAGTGGCTTCAGGGGCGAGATGAGTCGCTCGATTCGCTCGCATCACAGATCTCAGCCGACGGCTCCGCTTCCGGAGGAGGTTCCCCAACCATCGGCGATTCCTCGGGGGGTGAGTACGGACAACCCAACGTCGGAATCGATGCAAGAGGCCGAGAGGGAGAATTAATTTGCTTGAATCGTGCGTGGCAGCGATTCCAAGCCGCACCAGTCAGCGTCCGTTCGTCGATTTTAGATCGCTTGGAAACGTGGCGTGGACACGACAGGTGGAGACTGAAGTCAGTCGACGAGATTGCAACATCGTGGACCAGTAGCGGCGCAGTGGAGGCCACCAGCCCTGCCGATGTGCTCCGGACAAAGAACCTGGCTGAGACGAGCGATACAAGGATGGCGTTCCACGCCCTGTTCGATACGTCTGCGGAACGAGGGCCAGGGTTTGACTTGATAGATCCCTTCGCGGCAATGCCAGAAACCGAGTCCGTCGTGTCTTGGACACCGGAGTGGATGTATCGGGTCGAGTCGAAAGCCGTCGCAGCGGAACGGATGCGAAGCGGCCGAATCAAATTAACCGGGAACGAGCTACGTATGGCGCTCCGTCCCGGACCGTTGTCCCCAGACGACGCAAACACGGACCAAGTGCGCGCATTCCGTTACATAATCCGACTCGTCGGTTTCTCAACCGACTGGCGAAGTGACAATGACCGCACTGTAAATCTCTTAGATATAGACAACGTCGACGAGTTCGTCGGTATCGAGCGAGAGGAGCGGGAGATTCTAGAAAAGCTTCGTGGTGGGTCGTTCTACATCAGCTTCTATACTGAGGGATAGGAACGGCGAACTCCGAGAGTTCTGCGGGAGCGGCGATCGTAGTTCGCTATTTCTATCACTTGTGTAGCGTTTCAACAGAATCTATTCACCTATACCGCCCGAATAGACAGCCTGACACCACCCCTAGTCTTTCCTAGACACCAGATATGAATGGACTCGTGTGGAGTGCATAAATCGCAAGATAGCAGCACTAGACACCAGACTCACTAATCAGAGAGTTCCCGGACAGCCAACGAAATTTGGTGTCAGGTATCGCTGTCTTGCGATTTAGGGCCGAATTCCGCCACCAGACAGCAGGAAAATCAACCGATATATGGTGGGGGTGGCGGCCCAAAGTTATGTTCGCGGCCAACAGGGCCGAGGTGCCAGGCCGCAGGCCACGTGAGCGGGATTGCCACCCGGACGATGGCGGGAGGCGTGGAGGAGAGAGGACCACATCGCCGTCGTGGCTGAGACTAAGCGCCAGTGGTGACTGTTTATTGTGCCCCAGAATGGGTGCGGGGCGGTTCGTGCGCTGCCCCTGATTCGTATGTCTGGTCCGGATAGATACGACGATACGGCAGACGATCACGAATGGTTCGAAGCAGAATTGCTCGCTCAGGATCGGGATGCCCGGTCACCGTCGACGGCGGATCTCGACGACGAGACGGCCCGCCAGCTGATTCGAGAGCTACTCGATGCCGGGACGGTCACACCGGTCGTCGACCAGCGGCTCCTCGTTCACGAGCCCAGCGACACAGCGTTCGAATCGATGCAGCAGCTCGCCGTCTTCCACACGGGCTGGATGGCCGCCCACGACGCCGGCGAGGCGGACGAATGATGCAGCAGACGCTGGCCGGCTGTGCCTTCTGCGAGGCGCCACCCGGGACAGAGACCGGGATCGCCTACACGTGGGGGAAAGAGGAGCAGGTCAGTCACCCGATTTGCGTCGACTGTGCGATTCAGGAGACGGCAAATCCCGACGAGCGTGATCACTACGCCTGTGACAGCTGTGGCCTTGTCGTCGACGCGCTCGCAGCGCTCACCCGGTTTCGGATCGAACTCGGCCATCTCGAAGGCCCGATACAGGTCTGTGCACGGTGTAGTCCCGGTGGGCCGGCAACGTACTGGACGCGCGACCTCGACACGCACATCGTCTCTGACTGATCCGCCGAGCGGTCGTCAAGGTGAGTGGAACGGCGACCACTCCGGGAGGGTCACAGTTGTCCGTAGCTGTCCCACCCCACGCCCCTGCAGCGTTGGTTGTGTCGCTGTCCCGTCGCTCCGCTATCTTCAACAGAAGGGCGCTCCTCGGGATGACTATGGACTGCCCCGCGTGCGGGTCCCCAGTCACCCTTGAGGTCGGACCGGACCGGCCGCTTTCGACGTCGGTGTCCGACGCCGTCCTCGCAGCGGAAGAGGACGAGCAGATCGAGGTGACCCGAGACTGTTGGAACTGTGGCTGGCACGAAACGCGGGCGCTTCGCGTCGCATCAATCGACACGACCGCCGGCGACGAGACTGCCGTCAAGCGAGCCGCACTCATCGACGAGATTACCGACGAGCTCGCGGCGACCGGGAGTGTGGACACGCTTGAGGAGACGCTGGCTGCGATCTGCCGGCAACGAGAAATCGACCCGGCGAGGACCGATACGGACGACGAGACGGAGTGATCCATAATGTCTGATGCTGAGCCCCTCTATAACGTTCGTGAGCAAACCGGGAATCCCGAGCACGCATCGGTCGACGATGTGGTCGACCTCGTGATCCACCGGGCGCAGAACCCGCGAGCCGAGCACGAGGATGCGCATTTCGATACGGCGGTCGCGGCTCTCGTCGACAGGTACGGAACGGAGTCGGTCCGGACAGTCATCCACCGCATCCTCGTCGACGAGGAGCCGTTTCGGACCGCCACGAACGGCCTCGAGATGCGCAACGTCGACGGCGTTCGGATCGGGACCGACGCCAGCTGGTTCCTCGAGGAGCTAAACGCCCAGGACGACGGCTGAGGGACCGGTTGAAAGCCCGTAGCGACGGTCCGTCGAGTCCCCATTTTTAACTCCTATTCGTCCTATGTACCCGCCGAGGCCACAATGGCTCCCTCCACCCCCCGAGACTCAGATACATCCCCTGATCTACTCGTTGAAATCGTCGAGACACTGGAAGCCCACGGGTTGGCGAGTGATTCGTATCAGCTCCACGACGCCGTTGACGTCGGGGCACTCGAACAGCTTCTCGCATCTTCAACCGGCGACGTCGAGGTCCGGTTCACTGTGGAAGGGATTCAGCTCGCTGTTACCCACGACGGCGTCGATGTCCTTCTCGACGAGCCAGCCGGGGCACCGGATTAGTAGCGCGATCGAATTCGTCGACGGCGACGTTCCCTGAAAGCCCTCGGCCGCTCGGCATCCCGCGACCACCGCTGCGCTCCTCGTCCCTGCGGTGCTTGCGGGGTCGGGGGACGACCGAGACGGCCTCGCCCTTTCTGAGTCCGCCAGGACGGTAGCTGGGTCGCCGAGTGTCGCGGCCGGCTGGACAGGTGTGTGCGTACCGGCCCGCCCCGCTCGCCGCTGCCGCCCTCCGCGTCGCTCGCGACCGACCATTCCGGGCTGCCTGCCTGCAGTAGCGGGCGGGCTGCCGGGCTAAAGTGAATGTGCCCTCGACGCCAGCGGGAAAGCGCGGGGGGTTGCGCGGCGTCGCTGCTCACCCCCCACGCTTTCTCCGCTGGCCGCTCGCTCCGGGCGGGTCGGCGCGCGGTGCTGGTTGGGGTCGCCGCACTTGGGCGCGCTCTCGCTCGCGCCCGGCAGGGCGCTCGCGAAGGCGCGAGCGAGAGCGCGCAGTCGGTGCTATCGGACGTCGACATCGTCGGAAAACCGCGATGTTTGGGGCATCGCGGTGGCGGCGCGCGAGCGCCTTCAGTGGTATCTGGAGGATACCAATGTCAAGTAACAACTCGAGTCGCAAGGTCGTTACGGTGGATGAACAGGCATTCGAACGAACTGAAGACGCCGGCGTCGACGAGGACGGCTTCGAGGTCGTCGACGACCAGCCGAAGTTCCGGGCGACGGTCCAGCAGGAAACGCAGGCAAAGGTGGATTCCAACCACCCAGACGGCATCGTCCAGGACTTCTCGCACCTGCCCCTCGCGCAGGAAGAGAAGATTCGCGCCCGGGAGGCCGAACTGGACCACATCAGCGCCCAGGCAGAACTCGGCACCCAAGATGGGCGGGCGAAGCGGACCCGCGAGGTCGTCACCGAACGGCGGCAGCGCAAGCGGGAGGAACGCACCCCTGAGCGGACGGATCCGCGTGAACGCCTCTCCCGGATGGAGCTGGCGAAGGTGAACCAGGAAGCAGACCGGATGGCACAGCGGCTTCGCACCGGTCACAGTCGGGCCGCTGTCTCGCGGGCGCTCGCAAAGCGGGTCGCCAAGGGGCAGGACATCACCGAAGCAGTGTTCGACACGATGGACGCGCTCAAGGCGGCCCCCGGCGCCATCTGCCCGATCGAGGACGTCCCGGACGTGCAGACCGACGAGGTGAGCATCGAAGGCGAGATCGTGAAACTCTGGCCTCCGAGCGATTCAGCCATAGCACAAGTCGGTCTCATCGCAGACGACACCGGGAAAATCAAGTTCACATCCTGGACGGCTTCAGAGCCAAAATTCGTCCGAGAAGGTGAACGGGTGCGGATGCGCGCGCTCAAGAAGAACTGGTACCAAGGGCGCTGTTCCCTCGCAGTCACCTACGACAGTATGATCGTCTTCCCAGAGCGCGACGACCGCTGGTGGGAAGAGTAGGGGCCGACGCCCCTTCTTTTTCTGGTGAGTGCCGGACCGACCCAAGCCCCGCCGCCCCGCCCACCGCTCCGTGCTCGCTCCCTCCGGTCGCTGCGCGCGCAGCCACAACCCCGGATACGGATTTAGCTCTTATCCGTGAATCTTAGGGGTCGGTGTAAGACCAGAGTGAGTTGTCTGGCCTTGCGAGGTGCAGCCGCACAAACCCCCGAAGTATCCAGGAGACATTAAGTGATTAACCGCCCCTTGGAACCTGAGGTGGACTGTTCGAGTGGGGGGTCAATATTAAGTAACTCTGACGGTACGATGGTTGTATGTCTGGTAATGTTGGCGACATTATCTCGCAAACTACCGAACTCGTCCCTCTCGAATATTCTGTCTATCAAGATAATTGGAGTGGCACATATCGAGGTCAATTCAGTGATATATTGGATAGTACAACGTCAGATTTTCTTGACCTAACATTGGAATTTGCGGGTATTGACGCATCGGAGGGGAGTATTTTCGAGAAACTTCTCAGGCAGTCCGAAGAAACAGTTTTTGTATTCTCTCTATACAAATTCCTTGACGACAAACGACTATCTATTCGAGACCTCGCGTCAAAGAGAGAACACTCTGTTCGTCAAGGAGAGGAAATCGAGTATGTCTTGGAACAGCTACTCGATGGTGATGAGAATCTCGTATATCATATATTCCTGTACAATGAGTGGCTCGACAGTTCTGATAAAATCAAATATCGAGTTCAAAATCAACTCCCTGACGATTACAGATCCCGATTTGAGGAAAATAGCAGAGGTATCCAAATGACTCTTTCTCGAAAAACTCGTGCCAGGAACTTCAGATATAACAGCCGGAATAGAATGGAGTTTGAGGACTCTACCATCTTTAGTATCGATCGACAGGCTTCTGACACAGAAGCCCGCGATATGGCGAGCGGATCACAACGGAGACGGGACGTGAAAACAGTATTTCTTGAGGTGAATCATAACGAGGATACGATTAGAATTGATACTTCAAGTTCTGCGATTAGAGAGACGCTCAAAACCAAGATTGAAGAAGTATTTTCAATATTGACAGTTGAGGCAGACTGGATCGAGGATGATGACGAGTTAACGGCGTCACGGTTTGCCGATGAATTCACAAAGACCGATATTGAAGATGATGACAACTCAATTCTCTCGGCTCAGCTCCGGCAAACAAATACCCAACCATCCATTCCAATTGCTCTCTCCAAGCAATCGGAGGAACGCGATATCCGACCAGTTCTCGCCAAGTTCTCAGATGAGATTGCAGATATCAATCTCCAAAATATACGGAAATTCTGGTTTAGCCATCTCGGAACCAACGCCCGCGTGAAGATTGAAGAGAATATTGAGAATAATTTCTTAAGACTCAACGCTGATATCAAGACACGATCAGAGACTCGTCAAGACCAAGTCTCTGAGACTTTTCACGAGGATTTCGGTATTCCACTGAACGAGAAAATCCCCCTTCACCTTGTGGCGAAAACCCGAGAGCGTTTGATTTCGCAGATGCTCAAAGGTGTCTCCGCTTATGAAGCCCGATACATCCGAGATGACGATCTGGTTAAGACGCTCACCGATGATTTGGGTGTTCTGGACAAGGATGACGTGGAACATAAACAATGTGAAGGCTGTGGGAATATCTATCTCAGAGACTATGATATGTGCCAAAAATGCGGAGGGAATCTTGAAGTCTTCTACAACTCATTCGAGCTTGAGCTGAGTAAATCCGGTACCCGTCGGTATTTCGAGAAATTAGTCAAAGACGAGGGTCTCACCTACTACGGACAGAAGAGAGAAGGTATCTACGGGCGCGAATTCGAATTCTACCAGATTGGAGATAAGGGCGAGATCATCCGTGTCCTCCTAAACGTAGAAGGGGGTAACCTGACACCGGGAAGTGCGAAGTACCTCCGAAAGAGTATCCATCCAGTTCTTGTTCTTAATCCGGGTACAGTAATAGACGAGAATTTGATCGAAGAAATCACGTCCGAAGTTATTGATCTGGGTGACCTTATCGAAAAAGACATAGATGACGAACTACCGGATAACTATATTTCTAAGCGTCTCCACAGTGTTGCAAGAACGACTGAAAAGAGGATTTCTGATAACGCCCATGATGCGTTCAAACAGCTCGGGAAGTTAGTAACCGAGCCTGAAGATTACAGTGGTGGTGAGTTTGAGCAGGACGCTTTCCACATTATCAAACAGGCTATAGTAAGCACGGAGCAGTGGGGAGAAAAGAGACGGGGGAACCAACCAGATGGCTTCGGAGAACTATTCTTCTATCGAAATGACAACGAATACTTTCGTTCGTTCGCCTACGACGGGAAATTCACTACGAAGGATGAGATCAATATGTCTTCAAAAGAAGCTGAAATGCTTCGGACGTATGCGCTTAAAATCTACAAGAGTGATGAAGTCAAGAGTTCGGACTCAAAGTTCCAGAATTTTATCGTCATCACGAACGCAAGGCCGGGGAACTTCGGTTCAGTTGGTGCGAAGAAGCTCAATGGAATGAGGAAATGGAATGGTATCCCCGTGTTAATGCACTCTGATTTCCTGCTTGGACTCTACATCGGCTACAACGAAAATATGGAACTAATCAAGGACAACATCCATGACTTCTATGAACAGCTCTATTTGACCCTCAACGACGGGAAATTATACCATCAGAATATTGATAGAGAATACTATGTCCACTTGACCAGAGAAGATGCCAAGGTTTTCTTTGAGAACTTTAGAAATGAGGCTTCCGTTAGTGGCTTAGATATTACTGAGCTTCGAGAATTTTTAGAGAAAGATATCCTCCCCGTATAGTCTTACTCTGTGCTTTAGGTCACGTTGCCAGTTGGGTATCGTTTGACAAGCGAGGTAATTACGGAACAAGAAAACCGGCAAACTCGGTACTATTTTCATCACTTCGGAGACCAGATTGGGGCCCCCCTTGGTCAAACAAACCACTGTGGAATCAATTCGACAGTACAAGGATATTGAACGTCACTAGCTTGTCGACCACAGAACCGGTGATCTCCTCACGGCAGGGGTAGAGAGTATCCGCAAATCCCTACTAAACCCGATCAGGATCCTTTTCGCCCAAGTTGAGTCAGACTGTAACTACGGAGTTAGGTGTTGTTCCAAAAACTCTCTATCCATTTGGTTGTTTTCTGCTGCGAACTGATCCGCTATATCTAATGCTGTTTGAAGTGGATCACTTCCTGCTGCTTCAGCACTTTCGTACAATTGAGACCGGTTCTCTTCTTCGCTATTGCGTGCTATAGCTGACCAGTCTTCGCAGGGGACAGCTTCTACTAATTCGTCATAGAGATTAATTGCAACCACTGGATAGGATGTAGACTGTTCAGCGAGCCACTCTTCAATACGTCGCCAATGGTGATTTTGGTGGGCGACGAAGGGAAGAGATCGGCCAATGAGTATATTCTCCTCTTCTAGTGTCGTTTTAGTCGAATTCCTTACGCAATCAAGGAACTGATAGACTTCTGCACCATTCGCCTCATCGTCGGGATCAAGAGTATCTAACCGCCATGACCAAAGTTCTCGAATCTTCTTCCACTGTTCTTCAACATTGTCATTTCCCATTGACGAAGACATTGTTGATGCTAATTCCTTTGCTCCATCGCGATCTACTACGTCGTAGAACTGTCGCATGAGACTGTCCTCATCGGCGATGTCTTCATCTTCGAACAGATAGATGGAAACGACGTGTGCGGTTGTCGAGCGTATTGCGATTTGATACGCCTGATCCTCGTCTGTATCTAGGAGGTTGAGTGCGTGTCGGTAGTATGGGCGGAAAGAGTCATCATCCCAGTATCGATTACTTGCTGTGTAGGAGTTCCACGCGGCAATAAACCGTTGTCGACCATCCAGGTCAGTGTCGCGTGGGAAAATATCTGTAAGATGCTCTTCAATCAAATCTGGATCAAGAGAATATAGACGTCCAAATCGTCGCCCAATCACGGATCGAACCGCAAGTGAGGGATCCTCACGGATGCGGTCGCGGATTGGGTCGAAGATATCCTGGGAAAGGGCGTCCTCGGTGTGGCCATCCTGCCAACTAAGGTAAGTGATGTATGCGTTCACAGCCATTGGTCGAACACTGTTGATCGCTACTTGAACTGGGTCACCATATCCAGCCATCCCCTCCGAAGGCTGGTCTCTATCGGCATCTGGGTCCGAGTCAGTTAGTAAGGTTCGTAGAATCGATTCAACGGCTGACTCAGTACCGGCTGGGAATTCAATTGCATCCGCTGCAATCCCTTTGTTTATCAGCTTGGCCAAGTTTGTTCGAACCTGACCACTCCATGAGGTCGGCGATGCGGTAATCACTTGGCCGAGTTCAATGATAGACTCCCAGGGAAAGGTTTCTCCATCGTCAACGAGCTCGCTGAAGGCCCGAAATGCGGCTTCAGCATATCGTGGGTTCGCGTCTTCCAACACCGAGATTTCACGCGCATACCGCTGCGGATCCTCCATAATCAGCTCTCGAAGCTGGCGAGAGAACCCTAGATAATTCTGTTCCTCGAGTTGATCGTCTTCCAGGGTATCCCAAAGGTCAGATTCTGGCGGTTCCCATTCAACCGCGGTCGTCAATACTTCCTCGGCAGACTGTTCACGGAGTTCCTCGGTTTCGACGGGGCCTCGTTCGCGAACCATCCCTCCACTCACCGTTGGCTGAGGGGTTCGCGACGGTAGTTGATCCGGCTCACCATATTTTTCTACCAATTCATCAAGCTGATCAGAATACTCTCCCTTCAAATGCTCGCGGATCATATACAACCTGTCTCGCCGCCATGTCTCGCGAATCCGTTGTTCGAAGTAGCTTGCTGATTCTTCACCTCGTTCAGCCATCCGTGCCGCTTGATCCTCTACTGAATCGGTATATGGCCCATCTTCAATAATCTCACACACTTGGGCTTGAGCAGCGTCATCCAAGTATTCGAAACCTGAACTGAGGACCAGATAAAATTCGTACTGTGATTGGTGCTCGCGATAATTCTCCGACGTCGTCAGTTCATTTTGAATGGTTTCCTCAAAGGAGTCCGGGTGCTCGCTGAGGACATAGAAGCCAACACGTCGAAGAAGGGTAGGTCGAGACAGAAGTTGCTCAACCAATTCGTTTTGCTCGTTTCCTGATGTATTCTCAGCCACCCAGTCAGTAACCGCCCGTATAAAATATTCCAGAAGAATCTCTTCGAGGCTACCTCTATTGTCCTCGACATACTGTAAATCAGCGAAAGAGGTACGTGCCGCAACCAGTCTTGCTCTGTCAGCGTATTGATCGAGAGCCGCGGTGAGTTTCGAGGCGAACACCCTAATCAGTTTTTCACCTCGCTCGCTGATTAAGGCGTCAAAGTTCTCGTCAAGCATTGTTGTGAGATTGTAGCGTACCATCCCCTGGTCAATGTCTAACTGGTCCCCATCTCGGGGTTCCAGGACGGCTTCGAGTATTTCAAGTGGAACATCGTATTCGCCGTTTTCAGCCAGATATGAGGCTAGTCGCAGTGTGTGGCTGGCAAGGTATCCGTATGCTTCGTCGTCTTGGATCCAGATCGCTGCTTGTTGCCCGATTAGAGCGGCATCATTGATGGGGAGGTCGCGGCCAATGGAGATAAGGAATCGGAGTGTTCGGTTATCTTCGGTGTCGATTTCTTCAGCCACGCGTCGAATAAACGTTGGTTGTGTCTCTGTGGTCCGTCCTAGATAACTAATGAGATTACTATCTGGGTTGGTGAATGCTCCGTCCTGAAACAGTAACTCGGCCCAGGAGTGATCCAAGTCGGTATCGTAGAAATCATTCGCCATTGAACAGCTTGCATCAACGCTGTCGAGAACCGACTCAACGATCTCGTCCGGGAGTGCAGTTGCATCTCGTTTTTTGAACTCCCTAATAAGCAATGACAGGGGATAGAATCGGAGGCCATCATCAGCTACGGTCTCTTCGATAAGTTGCGCGATGAGATGTGATTCTTCATTGATAACGTGGTCTGAGAGATGGGTTGACCACGATGTGACGTAATCGATTTCGGTCTCGAAAGTCCGATCCTCATCGACAAGTTGGATTAATTTCTCAGCGTAATAGATACATGCGCCTCTGCGGGCGATCTCAATGTGGTCGGAGCGCTCTTGCAAGAATTCGCGGAAGACATCATGGATTTTGAACGTTTGGAGGCCGTCAGCATTCCGACCGATTGTCTGTACGACGGTACGGGTACTTAGGGAATCAAGGATGTCTCCGACGGTGATGCGGTCAAATCCATATTCCTCTGAAACAACCTGTGTGCAGAGTTCCTCATTGAGCTCATCTAACGGTGCTGTTGCCAAGAGAAGGCGGCGTTCATCAGGCTCTAAGAAGCCAAAATACCGTTGTTCGATCTCTTGTTGTACTTCTCGTTCTGGGATGTCGGGAAGCTCTTGGTCAACGTCCGACTCGGCCAACAACCCGATGTACAATGGGTGGCCGCCTAACTGGTCATGAATCGTACGTGCCCGTTCGGCAGAAATCTCTGGGAAAACATCTTGAAGAAAGGTTACGGTCTGTTCTTCGGCAAACATCGAGAGCGATACAGCTGTCTCAAGGTCATCCCATACAAGTCGACCGGCCGTGATGAGAACCACCTCTGATGGAAGGGTATCATCAGCTTCTTGAATCGCATCTCGAATCGCACGTTCGTCATCACTCAGTTCATGTACGTCGTCAATGCAGATGAGCAGACGCTGATCCTCGGGGAATAATTCGCTGAGGCCCAGTAGGGAATCCCGATACCCAAACTGTGCTCGTGATGCTTCGGCTTCCACGCTTTCGAATGAGACACCGGCTCCACCAACTGGTGAACTGACACTGAGTCCGGCAAACTGTCGTCCCTCCTCTTTCTTGTCTTCAGGGAGAGCCGCAAAGAGTGCGTGGCAGACCTCACGAAATAGATCATTGAGACTATGGTTTGCCCGTATATTTCGCTTATTTACATCAAGATCGGCTATACCATCGGTTATTACCCGTTCAAGAATTGTTGTTTTCCCAACGCCTGGCTCACCAAAGATATGAATCGGACTCTCCCTCTCTTGGATATATTGGACTATGATTTCCTCCTCCGGCCGAGATATAGAATCTGCAAGAAAAACACTGTCCTCTGTCATTACACAAGGGTTCTCAAAGCACCCTTTTCAATATTTATCCCGGACCATCACCCTACATAACATATTCATTCTCATTAACTTCGCACAGTTTAGAACCACTCACCTATTGTGAATATCGGGATATGAGTGGTTTCTCTTCGCCGCTTAATAGGTGAGGGCTCGCTGTACTGGCGAGTTCCTGACCTTGGTGAGAACGATGGCAACGAGAGACATCTATGAAACTGGTTTCGACGAAGACGTCCAAACGGAGTCGAGCGCAAACCGATGTCCCGAGTGCGACGGACACGTCACTACCAACGTCAAGGAAACGGTCTGCGAGGACTGTGGGCTCGTTATCGATGAACAACGTATCGATCACGGGCCAGAGTGGCGATCGTACGATGAGGACAAATGCGAGCGAACAGGCGCACCCCTGACTGCGGCCCGTCACGATCGAGGCCTCTCGACCGAGATCGGCCACGGAACCGATGCACACGGGAACGTACTCTCTGGGCAGAAACGCCGGCGGCTGGCCCGGATGCGACGTGAGCAGACCCGTGGCCGGTGGCGGTCCAAAGCGGAACGGAATCTCGCACACGGGTTGGGCGAGGTACGCCGGCTGGCGAGTACGCTCGAACTCTCCGAGTCGATTCGTGACCAAGCCTGTCAGCTCTTCCGGAGCGCTCAGAGCGAGGATCTGCTTCGTGGCAGATCCATCGAAGCCATCGGTGCAGCGAGCATCTACGGTACCTGCCGATGTAACCAACACCCGCTCCTCCTCGAGGATGTCGTCGACGCCGCCAGAGTCGAGTCCACTCGTGTCACCAACGCCTACCGAACACTGAATCGCGAATTAGAGCTCCCAGCACCACCAATGCGCCCGACGTCGTTCGTTCCGCGGCTGATCTCGGCGCTGGAGTTAGACCACGACATTCGCCGACACGCGAACGAACTCGCAGAACGCGCCGAGGGAACAGCCCTCACGAACGGCTGTCAGCCATCGGGCGTCGCGGCCGCTTGCGTCTATCTGGCTGCCCAAGAGCAGGGCGCGTTGATTACCCAATCCACCGTCGCGTCGGCAGCAGAGGTGTCAGTCGTGACGCTCCGAAGCCGGCGAGACGAACTCCAAGCGATGTGAGACGCATCCGGTGGAGGAGTACCTACATACCGGCAGAGAGTCTACCAGGGGGTATGGATCTGGAAGAGACTGTCGAGTATCTGTCGACAGAACTTGATATCGAGCGGAGTGAGCACGTTCGCGAGGTCGGTCGAGCGGTCGCTGAGCTCCGTGACTGACTCCGTCTCGGCCCGGATTTATTTCGTCGGCGCCGAATCCGTCCCCGCATTTCCTCACCCCTGAGTTTAAATACCAAACCGGGGGAAACGCGGAGCGAATCGATGACTGACCATAACTCAGACCGAGAGGCGTTCCAACCTGTCGGGGAGGGCGCTCTGGTGCCGGACCCAGCGCTGGATCAGCCAGCAGACAGCCAGCCCACCCGCCAGCGTGAGGCCTCGCATTCGGGTGGGTATCCGGATGGAACTACCGACACGGACCGAGCCTGTATCTCCTGTGGCGCATCGATCCCGGCGTCGCAACGAAAATGCCGGTTCTGTCTCGAACACGAACTCGACGCCGCGTCAGCGTCGGGTGCTGCGAGTTCCGAGCAAACACTCCGTGGTGTGATCCAGTTCCTCGTCAAGTCGTCGACGTTCTACGGCGCCGTGGCAAAGGGAGCAGCTGCAGCGAAACTCCTCACGTCAGGTCACGACGAGCCGATCGACGACTGTACGCTCATCTACGATCTCGACGACGAGCCCGCACCCCAGCTAACCGAGCGCTGGCCTACGCTCCCCGCTGCTACTGAGGTGACCTCAGCGGCTGGCGACGCGTTACTAACAGCGGCCCGTGAGCGGACAGCGTGGGACGAGAGGAGCGATCGTTCTCAGACGGAGATTCCACGCGTCTATGACGAGCGTGGCCAGGGAATTCGCGATGAGTCGTCCCTCGAGCACACGCTCGACGACAGCGATCAGCTGTGGATCGTCCCAGCAATCGCTGTGGAAAGAGTACCCCGCGAAACGGAATCCACCAGTACCGGAGCCGAAATCCCGACCGTAACAGCCCTCGAGTGCCATCACTGTACGAAAGAAACAGAACATCGGTTCAGGACACGCGAGTCGCTCCCTGACGAGACCTGGACGGGCCAACCAATCTGGGAGTGCCAAGTGTGTGGCACAGGTCGCTACGGGCCTGCTCCCGAATAGGGCAGTAGGAATCTCACCGGTTAACCAACAGTCTCCGATAGAGATGGCTTCTGTTGGTTAACACGGTGAGTACCCGCAAGTCCGAGGTCAGTCACGGCGGGCGTTCATTCGACAGGTTCGCAGCGGCCTGTCTCTACAAAGCGGGGCGGGAACAGGGGGAGTAGGTAACGCACCGTGACATCGCCAAGTCCGGAAACGTCACGCCGACCATGGCCTGGACGCATCACCAGAGGTTCGATGAACTCGCTGTCTAGACGGGCCAGGTAGGGAGCGAGGGTGCTCCATTCTTCCAGTGAATCGCAGCTAGCGCGGGCGGGAACTGCTGGAGTCGGTCATCGAGGACGGCGAGTGGATGCGCATCGAGAAACGTCGCGCTATGCCGGTTGACAGACGTGTCTTCGTGATTGAGTTGGATGTGACAGGGCCCAAGGTCCGGATGGTCGGCGTCCTGGTGGAAGCCGAGCATCAGATTTCGGTCCGGTTCGATCCAGTTGATGCGGTAGTATTCGTGGTCGACGCCAGCGGGGTACCAGAAACGAATCTCCAGTCGTGCTGTCGCCGCGTCGTACGAGTTACTCAGGAACGTCGTCGGATCGACATCCGCGATGACGTACCGGGGTCGGCGTCGAGACGGGCGATAGCGGACCTCTTCACACCCTGGCTGGTTCGTCAATCGGTCGTGAACGTCGCGGAGGAGGGTCCGCTGTGTATAGCGGTCGCGACCGGCAAGAAAGATCATTCTGTGAGAGAGGAGGATTAGCTCGTGGCGCGGTCAGCCACGTCGGTCAGCTGCTCGCGGGCGGCTTCGACGTCGGAGTAGAGTTCCAGTGCGTGCTTGATGAGGCGACGATCCTCCTCGTTCTCACGCCAGAACGCGATGACATCGCGGCGCTCGCGGAGCTCGGCACTTGCGAGATCGCCGTCGGCGAGCGACTGTTCAAGTTCCTCCCACGTCTCGACGTCGTAGGTTGCCTGCCACTCCTCGATCTCCTCGGTTATCGCAGCCAATTCGCTCCGCAGCTCCTCGCGGGTGTTTTCCTCGATGAGCGTGCGGATCTCCTCGAAGAGCAGTCGCGTGTAGTCTGGCTGGTAGCGCGTGGTCTCGCCAGCCTCAACGCGACGCAACTGGCCCTGGTCGACGAGATCCTGAAGTTCCTCGTTGGTCGTGCTCCAGGCAGCGTCGGCCTGCTCGCTGATCCAGTTAACTGAGCGGGGTTCCCGAAGTGACTCGGCGACCGCCCGAATGCGGTCGCGGGCGCTCATCGACTCAGTCCACGATTGGACCCCATCTCGCGAGGATTCGGTCATGGTTGGCACCTCTTGGGACAGTGTTCGCGCCCTGCTCCCATATATGTTTGTACAGTCTCGCATAATCAAGAGAACGATGCGAGCGAAGGCGTCCGGACGTTGAAATGCGATACCGACAGAAGTTGTGAGCCAACCGATGTACGACCGATATTCTGACTTTGAGGAACTACGGCCGACCGGCGAGGCATCCCACATCCCGGACAGTAGGCTGGACGACGGGTGTGAGAGTGACCTCCTAGCGGCAACGCGTCGCGATGAGCACTAGTGGCGACGCTGATGCGCCGATGACAGTCACGTGGAGTGTCTATCCGCGCCGGCGAGTGGTGAGGCGCTACCGATGAATCAGCAAGTCGAACAGGGCTACCGGATGCATCGTGTACTCAGCAATCTCAGCCGCCTCGACGTCGAGCGGTTGGACGACGCGGATCGAGAGCGAGTCGAGACTGCAAGAGACCTCCTGGAAGAAGTGAGCCTACTCACGCAACCAGAGGACGGGAGCGGACCAGACGCCCCAACAGACGACTGATCGTCATCGCCGTCGACGCCAGGGGCACTTCCAGTGTCGGTTTGTCACCCCCCAAGAGGGGTGCGGGGCTTCCCGCGAGCCCAGAGATGGCGACACTACAAGCTGCGACGACGTCAACCGGCGCAATCGTATCGGATCCACAGGCAGTTCGCGAACTCTGTGAGAGCTACTGCTTCGGAACGCTCAGCTGGGAGGTCACCGACGAAGGCGAACTCACCATCTGGGGATTCGACGATTTCGAAGTGTACGAGACGCGCGAGAACGGCCTCCCGGACTACGAAGGCGGCATCGTGACCCACGAATTCTTGCGAGAACTCGCCGACCACCTCGAAGCTGACGAGGAACTCGACATCCAGACAGCGGGGTTTACGAAGTGCCGCTTCCCAGTGCTGGCGAAGCGGTACGTCGTTCGCGACGGCGAAGTTCTCTACGCGGACCTCAGTTCCCCCGAACCGATCGACGAGTAGCGTTGTTCATCCCCCGGGAGGGGTGCGGGACGATCCAGTCGTGGGTCGCCCTGCGAGGTGAGTGTTCAAATGGGTCACCGCGCACTTGTTGCGTACGAACGGACAGACGGACAGTACACGCTCCACTACTCTCATTGGGGTGCTGCGAACCTGAAGCTCAAGCACCGAATCTCGGCTGAGTCGCCGTTCGGTGGCGACAACACCGACTCAAAGTGGGCGAAACAGCTGCTGGCTGAACTGGCCGATGGCCTCGAGGCAGATGCCGTCGACGGCTACCTCACCGGCGAAGACCGGCCATCGACGGTCGTCGAGCCGAAGCCCCACGCCACCGACCTCACCCTCGAGGAGATCATCGCTGACCATCTCGACTACCTCCATCACGAGGCGTTCTACGTGGTGTCACCGACCTTCGAGGTGACCGCCTACCGGACGCTGTGGTTCGGCCTGCAGTACGATTCGGAGACAATCGACCACGGTGAGACGGTCGGGAACGGGGCGCTCGCGACCGTTCGGTGGCACGACGGCGATCCGGTCGGCGACGGCCATCTGAAGGGGCAGTTCCGGGCGCTGAAGGACGTCGTCGGCGATATGGTCGACAAGGGTGTGTTCACCCAGTCGACTGCTCGCCAGTACCTCAAGCAGAAACTCGGCGAGTGGGTCGGGAAGCGGCAGGAGTTGCGCATCCCGAGCGGTGAAACACCGTCTCAGGACGCGACACTTAGCCGCTCATAGGCCGATTTGCGTCGAAGCAGATGGTGTTTTTCTGGGGCAGAAAGGACTGAGCCCCACCGTGGGCTCGTGATTGGATGCCCGAGAAACCAGACGACAATCCATTCCACGATTGTGAGTTCGGTCCCGACGCAGTCCTCGGGACGCGCACCTTTCACGATGTCCTGTTCACCGACGACACGGAGACGCCCGTGAACGTGCTAACCGGTGAGACGCCCGCACATTCGCAGGCCACCGTCGAGGAAGCGAAGGCGTTCGCTGCGAGCATCGACACGGACACGCCGCAAATCGCACTCCCGGCCTCTGTCGAGACGCAGGTCGAAACCCAGAGCAAACCCTACACCTCAGCTGCGTTCTTCCACTTCAAGGCGACCGGGTCGCTCGAACTGCACCGTGCCTACCACGCCGCCTACCAATCGGATGCGTTCAGCGTCGACTTCGAGGCCGACTACGAGTCGGGCGACCTAACGATCACCGTCGAGCGGACACGCGACTCCTGAACGCGATCTCGCGAAGCGAGTTTTTTCGAACGCCGGCGAAGGGTGCCGGCGCACCGAGCAGACAAAGCGGAGCAGGTCCCGGTGAGTCGGCGCTCCAAGGTGAACAAAGATGCATATGGTCATCTACGCGTTGGTCGAGGCACCGACACAGCACGACGCCCTTGTCGAAGGGAAAGCAGTCTTCGACCGTCTCGTCGGGGCGAACCCCCACGGCTGCGCCGTGTTCGACTACTACTGCACCTTCGATGAAGAGGATACGACGGTCGCCGGGAAGGCTCGCTGGGGAGACCTACCGACGGCAGCACCCATCAATTCAGAGGAGGGCGGTGAACTGCTCGATCGAGCCTGGAACGCCACCAAGGAAGAGTTCCAGCGGAATCTCGACCGCGTGAAGGAGGCGCTCGACGAGCTCAGCGACGAGGCGATCATGCGCGACGAGGACCTCGCCCGACACGCGTTCCATCAGGTCGGGGCCTACGAGGGGCCATCAATCCCGATGTACGACCAGCACGCGATGGGGATTCGCCATCGCGATCAGCTCGATCGTGTCCTCGAGGAAGAGGAAGACAGCCAGACACTCTGGATTGTCCCCGCAGACGTCCACTTCTGACTGACAATGCCACGGATCACCAACTGGTCCCGGGAGAGTCGTACACCAACACTCGCGTATCGAAACACCGAGACTGGAGCGCGAGCCGTTCTACACCGGGCGCCGGATTCATACCGGTACAAGTGGCGCGGGGCGATCCTCGTCGACGGCTACCCGATCTGGTCGCGAGGCTTCGAGACGAAGGAGGCGACAACGTTCCGGAATGCGCTTCGGGAGCAGCCAGCGCCCGAACTGAACTGTCCGGAGTGTCCAAACGACGACGTCCTCGTCGGTGAGAAGACAGCTGATGGAGCGAAGGTACAGCGCTGGTACGACTGTCCGGACTGTGGGTACGAAGCCCCCTCGCGCATCGTCTACGGCCCTGAACGCTGAGAACGTACACACGCAGGGTGTTTTTCGGCCGGGGCGGAGAGAGTGACCCGGTCGAACCGGGTCGGTCCAACAATGAGTCTCGAAGTACTCGACCGACACAGCGAGGCACTGTTTGAGTTCCTCTGGTGCCCCGTCTGCGGGCAGGACGTGTTCACCCACATTCCCTTCGAGGGAGTGTTCTGCAAGAACTGTAACACGCAGGTCGTCCTCCGAGAGTCCCGAGAAAACCGTGGCTACGAGGAGGCTGTGCTCGCGTGCTTCGACACCGACTCGACGTGGAACCTTCACGTCGACGAGAAGCTCCGTCGCGACCTGCCTGACGGCTCGGCACGGGCAAAAATCCTCGGTGCACCGGGTGCCTATGAGATCGACTGGTGGAGTCCAGCACCTGGGGAGGATTGGGAGCCGGTCGAGCGTGGTGAATTCGACGACGTGGAGGAACCAGACGAGGTGTCACATCTCGCTTAGCGGATTGCAATCCCGCTACGACTGTGTGGTGTTGTTTCAGCGCCGGCGATGGGTGCCGGCGCACACGCGCCGGCGAGTACCGATGTCGACACGGAGCCAACTCCGATTCGTCCAACGAGTCGAACAGACCGGTGAGACAGATGGCAGCGCCGACCGCGTCGCGCAGGTGTACCGGCATTCGGACGGGTACCCCGGGAGCGTCCTCCGGGATCTCGCACAACTGAAAGAGCTTCTCGATGCGACCCGCGCAGAGCGTGGCCCGGGCTACACGGCGGCGACCTTCGTGTTCCTCGACAAGCTCTCGACGGTCGACCTCTACCTGGATGGCGACCCAGAGCGAACGATCGACGCGGCTCAGCCAGCGGATCTCCTTGAGCCGTCCAATATGGAGCATCTCGACCAGCCGCTGTTCCTGCTGGGCCACGGCGTCGAGAATCCGGCCGACGGCATCCATGGCGACGAGGAGTACCTCTACGTCGTCGAACTCCCGACGGAGAACCCGTTCGACGATCCGACCGAGTGGACCGTCAAAGTGAGCGGTCACTCCGCGTTCCCCCGCTGGGACGGCCCGACTGACGAGGCCTTCGAGCAGGCGAGCTGGCAATTCCACGGGTCGCTCGAGGACGCGCTCGCAGAACTGGTCCGGGACGAAGCAGTCGTCAAGTAAAATCCCAAATCGTATTTATATAGTTAGGGTTTAGAAAGACCCAGATGATTTCGAAGGCCGGACTCGCCGTGCTTGACACGCTGAGTACCGGCCGTAAAGCAACACCGGAGGAACTGGCGGCTGAAACCGGATATTCACGAGACCATCTGTACGACGTACTCGACGAATTGCTCGCAGCGGGATTACTCACAGAAACGCGTGGGTCCAGCAATCAGCGTCGTGTCCGCATCGCGGAACATCCAGTTACCGAAGCGTATCGAACGCTGCTGTCGGAGTTCAGCCACGTGGACTGGACGGAACTGCTCTCCCCAGCCACACTCCGCGTGTGTTGGTATCTCGATAGACCACGACACATCGCTGATATCGCAGACCGACTCGGAATCACCCGACAAGGTGTCCATAGCGCGTTATCGCCGCTCAAGCACCGAGCGTTACTCTCCCAATCCGATTCGAAGTACGCCCTCCGGGACGAGGTCTCGCCGCTGTTGGCGTTCGTCCGGGCTACTGTAGAACACGAACATCGAGCCCGAGTCCGGGAAATCGCTCCCAGTGCCACGATCGCGTGGTGCGATCCGAAGCGAGCACTCGTTCGCCTACAGACCGACGAGGATACGGACGCACTCCAAGCAGCTCCGGACTGGGAGATGACCGGACTGGGCCGGTTTGCAGCGTATGGTCTACAGTTTTTCCTCGCCGGCGAGCCTCCGTTCTGGTATGCTCCGGACGAGGAGCTAACGGCTGCTGAAGTCGTATGCCATACGCTCCTTCTGGATAGCGGATCCCGGCGCGTCAGCTATTCGATGCTACTGATCGAGGCGGAGAACATCGATCAGGAGACACTCGTCGAGACCGCAAGGTGGTACGACCTGGAATCCATTATGAAAGCGTTGTATCGGCCACTTCGGGGCGACTTCGACAGGACAGATGATCTGCCAGTCATCCTCCCAAAGAAGGACGAATATATGGCACTAAAAGAGCAGTACGGAGTCTCGTAACCCTAACCCCGCAGCCTGGCGGAAAATTGCGACTGGTTAGATGATGCCGCCGATCACGAGGAGTCCGACGACGAGCAGCAGCGTCGCAACCACGCTCCCGCCAGCCAGCAGCTTGTTCTCCATCGCCTTCTCGTGGATCGGCATCTCGGCGTACTCCTTTCGGAACGCGTCGAGATTCTCCTCGTCGTAGAAGTACTTCCTCTTCAGCGCGAACCGTTCGGTCACCGCACAGCCGGTACAGACCGGCTCCCCTTCGAGCCGTTCGGTCTTGATGTGGGTGTCGCAGGCGATCGCCCCGCAGTTCGGACAGTAGGTGTACGTCTCGTCGACGCCGCTCGTTTTGCAGTGGACGCAGCGATGAATCCCGTCCTCCAGAGTGACCCGTGAGGGGCCAGCAGCATAGTATTCGTACGGATACGAGTACTCCAGTATCTCTGTCGTCTGCCGAACCTCAGGTAGATACACCGGCTCAATCGATTGCACTGAGATGTCCGAGAGATTGGGCTCACACGTCTTGTTGTACGTGACGTTATTGTCGCCGGTGTAGGTCACCGTCGTCGTGTGGTAATCCTGGATGCGGTCAACAGCCCACTCCTTGTACTCCGTTTGGGTCTGGCCGAACCGTCGTTCGTCGACATCGTCGAATACCTCGGTAAGCTGCCCGGTATCGAGGGGAACCGTCGCGTGGAAATTCTCGGTGACCAGCGTCGCGACTTCGTCGTCGGCCACCTTCGGATGGCCGCGCTCAGCGTGGACAACGAACTGTGTACGGTCGTTGATCCGGTGGATGACACCGACTGAGGTCTCGAAGACAGCGTTCGTGTCGGCGGTGATCGCAACCACCGGTCGGAACGTCACTTGCGAGTGCGGCACCGGCAGATCCGCGGCCTCGATGTTCTCAATGTCGCGGAACGCCTCCTGGACAGGTGCGTCGACATCCGCCGCCGGGTCGTACGGTCGGAGCGTCTCGTCACAGAGGATCTCGATGCGCCCGTTGTAGAGATCGAGACCGATTTCGTCGGCGATCTCCCGGAGGTCCTCGCCATCGAGTAACTCGATTGGATGAGGGTCGTCGTTCTGCTGGAGGCGGTCGGCGTACTCCTGAGCAGGATTCGTGAACCGGCCAGTCGTGACGACCATTCCGCGTTTGGGGCCGTCGAAGTCGAACGTCGCGATCGCCGAGTGGAGCTTCTGGACAACCGGCCGGCCGACCGTCCCAGTGTGCTTACACTCGACGATGATCGCCCGTCGCGTCCCATCGACGACCTCCTCCATGATGACGTCGCGCCCCTCGTCGGCCGTCCGCTCGGCCTGACGGACGTTCTCGTAGCCGAGGTTCCGGAAGACGTCCTCCATCAAGTCCTCGAACTCGAATCCCGAGAGGTCGTCCAGTACAGCCATCCGAATGTAATTGGACAGTATCTTGCTATGACTATATACGTTGCCGACGGTGGCGACGAAGTCGCGACGACATGAGCGTTGTTGTTGTTCGTCCCGCAAGGGGTGCGGGACGACACATCCGTCCCGGGTAACCGATGAGTTCTGAGAGCAACAGCGAGAGCGCCCCTGACCACTGGTGGTTGCATCGCCGAACAGACGACGACCATTTCGTGTTCGCCTACGAGTTCTCGAAATCCGTCCTCTGCCACGTCCAGCAATCCTCGGACTGGCTGGTCCGGGTCGATCGGGCCGATGGGACGATCCTCTTCAGCCAGCACGACCTCCGGTCGCGAGCAGCGGCGTTCGACCTCGCCGAGAGCGTTATGGGGCTCTGTACGATGCTCCATCGCGAGGTCGTCACGGAGCGGAGCCAAGCACGAAAGCCGATGTACGTCGGGTCCCGACCAACCGGGACCGCGAGTGCGAGCAATCAAGAAGCCGGACGCGGTCCAGACACCGCCCGTCGGCCGTCGGATTCCTTTCCCCGCCAGCCCCCGGAACGACCACGAGGCCTGGGACACCGGGAAGGTGAGTTCCAATAACCGCTAGCCGAGCATACCGCGACGAAGGCTGTGTGGGCGGATGCTATCCAAGGAGATCTCGTTGAGCGCCGCCGAAACTCTCCTTCGGAATGCCGTAGTCAATATTCAGATCGTCGAACCACTGAATCACGATTGGCATGAGTTCTGCCTTCTGACGTGCCATCTCCGCATGGGTCTCCCACGAACCCGAATAAGCAAACGACCATCCTTCGAGACCATGTTCCTCGCAGAGATAGATATCATGTCGAGCAATCCCGGGATCATCGAGGGACGTATCGCCCAACAGCAGAAGATTGATCTTGGAATCCAGAGGTGGCTCTGTGGATTCTTCCGAGGGCTCTATATTGACAGAGATGCTTGCCTGATCGGCGGGACCATTCAATGTCACCTCCGTTTGGAAACTCTCGCGACTGGTGATGCCGGCGATTCGGGATGCTAACTCCTGCTCCAGTCGCTCAATGTTCGACTCGGGACGCTCTATGTCTAAGATGTCACAGAGCTCCTTGATCCGTTGCTCGGACGGATTCTTCTCGTCCAAAATTGAATCGAGCAGTCTTTTCGCTTCCTCTTCTGACAGAGTTTTCGTATCACCATCAAGAGGGGCGAAGTCATCGCGACCGAGCGTTCCGGATCCCTCGGTGTAGATTTCTCCAATCGATTTCAAAGCGTGGATTGTATCCCACGAAATCTCGTCACCATCTTCCAATCCGAAGCGTTCGATGATCGTGTTACCCCGGGAGCGAAGCTTGTAATTGATGTTTCCGAGGTCGGTTGTCCAAGCGCGGATGTAGTAACCAAGATCGTGTTTGTATGCGTTGATCGTCGGCATATTCAACGACCCTCCTCTGGCTGGCTCTGAAATCGACTAAACATGGTGGCAAGCCTGAGTCGAGAGTGATCTGATGACATTCTATCAGGACAGATACACCCATAATCCATAAATCTGGTGTTAGAGCGCTTGAGGACGCCAATTACGCGCGAATAGCGTGCGCGAATTCGCGCGCGCGTGAGGGGTTCGAAGGCGACGAGTGACGGCTCCCCACTAGCGACATCGCGGCCGATACCTGTTTTCGAGACATCAACGGCTGATGAGACCCTATCACCGGAGGACATCGGCATCACGACGGCCGATTTTGACGAGATGACCTTCACAGTCAAACGAATGCTCTGTAAAAAGCACGACATCAGCGTCCACCAGAGCGTCGGCTCGCCGAGAGGAACTGGAGAATGTTCACGAAACAGTCCAATCAGAGACCACCGACTCAGATGAGTGAACCACTCTCTCCCGGCATAACGTCATTAGGTTGGATGCGAAACGGGAGATTATGCCTCCATTTCGTGTTCCTGAGACGGTTGCTGATCGGATGGCTGAACTCCTCTTCGAGGATATCAGCTCCACGTACGGGAAGCGAATCCTGTATCCGGGATGTGGGAAAGGTGAATTAATTTCTGCTGTGGAACGATATTTCGAGGACTCGGTGCATGACCCACCATCTGGGGTTGCGATCGATACAGAGGACGAGTATGTCGAGACGGTTCGAGAGAACTACACTGACCAAGTAGAGGTTCGGAACGGAGACTATCTGAGTGCGGACGCACGCCTTGACTCGTTTGAGTTCGTGCTTAGCTATCCGCCAACCGTCCAGTGGATTGATCTGAGTGAGGAAAAGCAGCGCGAGTATGCTACCTCCTTTGCTCAGATATCTCCGGATACAGCCCGTATCCATACCGGCCTGCTGTTTCTCGAACGGTCGCTACACGTCCTAACAGAGGACGGAAACGGTGTATTCTTGACTACGAGAGGATTCAAAACAGAAGAGACAAAGGGCCCCTTCCGCAGTTACTTGGCTCCGAAAGTTGCAGATGTTGAATCGGTTGATCGCGACCATTTTGAGGCCGATATTCCCCACATGCTCCTCAAAGTCAATAGTCCGGAGTCAGAGGAGTTCGACCCAGCGGTATCATCAATCCGACCAGACCCATCAGAAGTTGAGTCCCAACTCATGGCGAGTGCAACCTCACCGACAATCAGCGAGCCTGCTCGCCATACAGCGACATGTTTCCCGGAGTTGGATGTATATAGTGCTGAGGATGACGCTGCCTTCGTCTACTTAGATCTCTACTATGAGGACTACGACGCTGCATTCGTCTTCGATGATCCGGAGCAACTAGAGGGACTTCGTGGCTACGTCTCCAGAGCAGAGATGGAGATACGAGGTGAAGAGCCCGTCACCGAACACGTACTGCCGCTAACGGACTCAGATTGCGTCGCTCCCGGAGAAGAAGTCGGGACGGTAATTGAACGACTAGGAAGAGACGGAGAACGGTTCTGTTTCGTCGGCCAGCCAAATGATCCGGAGGGAATCGTGACCCGATTCGACCTGAACAAGATTCCCGTCTACCAGTATCTGTACGTGCTTCTCGCTCAGTTTGAAATTCGACTACGAAAGATCATCCGTGAACACATCCCGGACTGGGAAACTGAGACCGACATTCACATCCGCACGACCTATGTCGGCGATCTCGCACCTGACAAGCTAGCCGGGGGTACCGTAGGGAAACTACTTGACATCCTGTCTGAGGCCGATGAGATGCAGCAGCTACCGGTAGATCTAGAATCATATGGGGCAACAATATGGGATGTGAAAGACCTTCGAGATGCTGTTGCTCACTATAACCCGCTTGTTCACTCAATGAGTAACGACACGGAGAGCGATTGGACAGCAGGAGATTTACGTGCCCGACATAAGCTTTTGCGGGATATAGTAGAATCGGATTGAGCCATCTCCCCTGGGAGAGACATCCGTGGATTCCGAACCCGTAGCAGGTACGACTTCGTCGCTCAAGTACTGAGTAACGACAGTAAGATGTGTCGCCGCCGGTTGGTTATTAACCAACAGTCGGCTGTTGCCTGGGTCAATGTTGGTTAACGTGGTGTTGTTGTTGCGCCCGGCAGAGGGGCGCAGGGCGCGAGACGATGCAGGCAGCCGTCGATGAGCGTTCCTGCGTCGAGGTGACTACGATGAAAGACCCAGAGTCGAGAACCATCTTCGCTGGCGTCGATGGACGTACCGACACCGAACTACCCGAGTGGTATCGTCAGCGTCACGGCGGCAAACACACCGTGAGCTTCGCTGAGGCGATCCGCGACCTCCCGCAGGCCGTCGAGTCGACCGTGGCCTACAAGAATCCGTACACCGACGAGTGGGTCGAGACGGAGCGGTTCAACGCGCTCGTCGAGCCGAGTCGCGCTCGAGAGCAGGCCCGTGAGGAGGACGCCGAAACGGATTCCTTGTTCCATATTCCGACCGACTCGTACTCGATCATCAACCCGGTCGACGTCTACGGCCCTCTAGAGGAGGTCCTTCGGGAGGAGACTATCGACGGAACGCCGCTGGGTGACGTGATGTTCGGCGAGATTCGTCGCTACCGGGGCGGCGGCGAGGTCCATATGGACATCATGTTCGACGGCCTCGAGGTGCGCCTCCCCGGCCGGTCGGACCCGATCACGATGGGCGTCACGTCGGGCTACGACTTCTTCGGCGAGCACGCCGTCTACGTGGAGGGGTTCGCTCAGGACGGCTATTGTTCCAACACGATGCGCTCGCTCACCGACAAGGAGGTCATCAAACACGTCGGCGACGTGCGGAACTTCCGGAGCTGGTGGGAGGAACTCCTCGCACAGGTCGAACTCGTCGCCGACGACCTCTTCGAGTTCATCCGTGACGCACAGGACATCGACCTCGACTTCTCAGACCTGCCGTTCACCGTCACGGAGTTCTACAGCCTGCTGGGCTTCCCGGACTACCTGGCCGAGCGTGCCGCGAGTGATGCGGAGGCCAACGCGGCCTCTCCCGTCGAGATCGATATGTGGACGCTCCATTCCGGCGCCACGTACGCGCTCACTCACTTCTTCCAGGGCAAGGAGGGTGCGTCACTGGACGGCTACGTCCGCACGGCCAACGACATCCTGTTCAACCCGGAGGGCACCATCGGGCGGGTCGAGCGAGCCTACGAGGAGCAGCTGGAGGCCGACAGCGACGACGGGTCGCAGGCGTCGCTCGCCGGCGAGCGGGCACTCGCGAGCATCGAGCGCGTCAGCGACGATCTACAGGAGAAGGTCGACCAGTTCGAGGAACGTGAGGACGCGCTTCGTGAGCGGTTCCAGGACGCGATGGCCTGACGCTGCGATGATGGGGTAGTCGGCTGCTCTGTCTTTCTCGCCCTTCAGGGGTGGAGGGCGATAGAGATGGAGAAATCCGCGGACAACAGCGGGGCTGACGACGAATTCCCACCCGAGAAGCGCCTCGAAGCACCGAACCACCGACTGATCAAGGCTGGGATCGCGACGATCCCCGATATGGAGACACTCCGTGAGTGTGTTGCCTACGAAAACGCCAACCAGAATCGGACGCAGATTCTGCGTCGGCTCCAGTGGAAGGCCGAAGAGTTGCGTGAGGATGAGACGTAGCGATCGGTCTTAACCAACAACCGGAGTCAGCTACCACCTCGTGTTGGTTAACGTTGAGAGTGTCCCGTTTTTTCAGCCCCCTGAATGGGTGCGGGGCGCCCAGCAGCCGCCTCGCGAGTTCAGTCATGTCCCTCGATTTGAGTCCAGACTCCAGCACGGCTAGCGACATCGCTGCTGCCAGACAGGCAGACCAGATAGCGTTCCTGCATCGAGCCCCATTCGTCGCTGATGCGTTGGCCCTCGGGTTTCTCCCCGGGTTTCGAGAAGACTGTGGGTATCAGGCAGACCAGTACCAGAACCTCGAGATTCCGGTGGGGATGCTCGATAACGACTTCCGCAATCCCGACCTGGAACGATTCGTCGATTGCTTCTTCGAGCACGAGCCACAGGTCGGTGTCATCGGCGACATCTACGAACCAGATGCCGTCGACGCCCACATCGCTGCCGCTCGCGAGATCCAAGCGAGCTACCCCGAGGCCGAGCTCATCGTCGTTCCGAAGTCGCGGGCGGTGATCGATGCGATACCCGAGACCCTCGTCCTCGGATATTCACGGGGATACGCCGACCGCCTGGCCCACGAGTTCTCCGACCCAGCCGATTGGAGAGGACGACGCGTCCATATCCTCGGCGGGAGTCCGCCCAAGCAGCTCAACGCCATTCGACAGCTGACCAGACCGACACTCACGGACGAGCCACCAGCCGACATCGTCGGCGTCGACTGGAACGGGCTACATCGTGGCGCACAGTTCGGTGAGTTCTGGACGGCCGACGGCTGGGACGACAGCGGTCGCGACGCCGACCACGTCACCGTCCGAAAAACAGTGCGCCACAGCCTCGCTCGCGTCCGTGAGTTTTGGAGGGGCCACGGGATCTGGCCCGAAACGACACCGGAAGACGAGGGGCTCAACGTCGAGTACGAGGGACCGAGTCCTGCCGTTCTCGAGGACGCCGTCTGTACCGAGTGCGGGACGAACGTCTGGCGAACTCGCCGCGGCCCGTACGTGGCCGAATACGATACCGGCGCAATCTGTGGATACTGCAGCTACGAGTGCTACTTCAGCCACCGTCACCGAAACAACCTGGAGGAGATCGCCGGCGAGCAGAGCGTCTACCTCCCGCCGGCGTGACTTCGCGACCTGTTTTTCGTGCCCCCAGAGAGGGCGAGGGCTCCTTCGAGAGCCCTCAGAGGTGACTTCCAGTGAGTCAACAACAGAGTCCCGACAACGTCTCGGTCGACGAGATCCCGGTCGATATCGACAACACGCAATCAGCGGAGGTCGATTCCGCCGACGTCCCCGACGAAATCGAGTCCATCACCCGTGGGCTCGCCGGTGAGCAGCCGCCGACGAATCCCATAGTGGTTCTCAAAGCGGCCCGGTGGTGGTATCTACACGGCAAGGGCGGGACAGATCCCGCCTTCCAGTGGGCCATCGAGTGGACGCGTCACCTTGCGACTGACACACCCAGCGACGTCGAGCGCTTCGACGAGTTCCTCGAGTACCTCGTCACGGTCGGCTTCGCTGACGAACGCCACGAACTCCGCTAACCGACAGAGCGGTTTTTTGGACGCCCCTGAGGGGTGCGGCGCGGTCTGAACAGACGCAGTCGCCGTGACCTTGATTCGGTGAACACAATGGCTACGACTAGTGACTCGTCGGTCTCCTTCGAGCAGACCGACACACGATCCGACGAGATGAACAGCACCATCGAACAGTGGATCGACGACCTCGTCGCCGGCGTCGACGACGCGCAGGCCAGCGAAGAGTTCCAGGAGTGGCTCGACGTCCAGAGTCGTTTCCACGACTACTCCTACCGGAACACGCTCCTCATCAAGCGGCAGTGTCCCGAGGCGACCCGGGTGACGGGCTACCGGACGTGGCAGGAAGAGTTCGACCGCCACGTCACGGAGGGGGAGTCGGCCATCTGGATCTGGGCGCCGATCATCACGAAGCAGTGTCCAGAGTGCGAGAACTCGCCGAGCTACCACGAGGACAGTGACTGTGACTACGACGAGACGTCGCCTGAAGAGTGGTCCGAGGGCCTGGTCGGGTTCAAGCCCGCGCCGGTGTTTGACGTCTCTCAGACCGAAGGCGAGCCGCTTCCTGATCTCGACACGGAAGCAACCGGGGACGCCGGCGACCTCGTCGGTCGGCTGACTGGAGCCGCCGACGAACTTGGCGTGACGGTTCGGATTATTCCGGAAGCGGAGTGGACGCACGGCGAGGCGAAAGGCATCTGCGAGCAGCTGAGTCTCGTCGGTATGCAACCGCGTGTCGAGGTGCGTGATCGGGAGAACGATGCCGACCTTGCGCGGACGTTGATCCACGAGTACGCCCACGCCCTGCTCCACTTCGACGTCGACGACGACACCGAGCGGTCGAAACGCGAAGTCGAAGCCGAGGCGGTCGCGTACGTCGTCGGGCGGTACTGTGGGTTAGATACCAGCGGGTCGGCGTTCTACTTGGCCGCGTGGGAGTCGGACGATCCCGAGATCGTTCGCGACCGTCTCGACCGGATCAGTTCCACAGCAGAAGAGCTCATCGACGTAGCCGAAGACGGCGCTTGAATCCTTAACCAACGCACGGTTCCACACCCCGATTCTGTTGGTTAAGTCTGCTTGTCTCCGCCGTCCGCGGCAGTCGCAAGGCTAAAGCAGGCCCGTGTTTATACTCTATGTAAGAAACGCAGGTATGAGTACCATAGAGCAAACACAAAATATACGCCAGGGTCTCTCGACTCGAGAAAGTCGACTCCTTGCACAACTCGCTGGCGCGGGTCACCAAATCATCTCCGTCGACGACATCGAGACGACGCTGGAGGTCCCCCCAAATACCGCCCGCGAGATCGCCTCCCGACTCACCGAGAAGGGCTGGCTCGACCGGCTCTTCTCGGGCACGTATCTCATCATTCCACTCACAGCCGGCGAGGAAGCCGTGTACACCACCCACGAGTACCTCATCGCCGCCCACGTCGCCGAGCCAATGTACATCGGCTACTACAGCGCCCTCAGCCACCACGGGCTGACCGAACAGGTTCCCCGGACGGTGTACGTCGTCACGCCGACCCGAGCGCAAAGCCGAGAGATCCACGGTGTCCCGTACCGCGTCACGACAGTCACCGAGCGGAAGTTCTTCGGCTTTGAGCCGACATCCATCGAAGGCACGACCGTTCAGGTCAGCAACCTGGAGAAGACGCTGGTCGACTGTGCGGACCACCCCGAGTTCTGTGGTGGCCTTCGAGAACTTGCAACCGCGATGCGCACCGCCGACGACCGGGGCTGCGACTGGGACACCGTCGGCGAGTACCTCGAACGCCTCGACAACGGCGCGGCGACCAAGCGGATCGTCTACCTCGCCGATCAGCTCGGCATCGGCCTCCCCGCCCGCGAGGAACTCGTCGCGTCGTTCACGAGTGGCTACTCGTTGCTGGACCCGACGCGACCCGACACCGGATCGACCGACAGTACGTATCGCCTCCGAATCAACGTCGAGCCAGCCACGCTGGAGCCGACGGAGTCCTGATCGCGATGATCAGTCAGGACCGGCTCCGGATTCTCGCTCGCGAACTGGGCGTTCGGCAAGGGTACGCCGAGAAGAACTACGTCAATTCGTGGCTTCTCTGGGGCATCTTCACGAGCGGCTACGGCGACAACCTCCTGTTCAAAGGCGGGACCGCGCTGTCCAAGCTGTATTTCCCGCAATCGTGGCGATTCTCAGAAGACCTCGATTTTGGCGTCGAAGGGGAGTACCAGGGGTCCAAACAGGAACTCCGAACGGTCCTCGATACGATTGCCGACCGCTCTGGCATCGAATTCGAGATTCGAGAGCATCACGAATCTCAGCAGGACCACTACCCGACCCACTACGTCGACATCAGCATTCAGTACCGCGGCGTCCTCAACCACCCCAACACGACCAGCATCGACGTGATGGTCGACGAGCACGTCGCTTTCGATCCTGTTCAGCACACGCACGCGTACGAAGACGTGCCCGAGTTCGACCTCCAGGCGTACAGCGTCGAGGAGATCTTCGCTGAAAAGCTCCGAGCGATCTACCAGCGCGGGGCCGCCCGTGACTACTACGACCTCTATCAGCTGCTCGAAACCGATTCGGTCACCATCAACTTTGCCGACGTGGGGCCCGCCTTCGACGCGAAGTGCAAACACGATGGGCTCACCGTTGATCTGAGCGACGGACTCCCGGACGAGCAACAAGAAACGATCCGCCACCAGTGGGAGACCACGCTGCCGGACCTGACCGGTGATCCGCCGGCGTTCGAAATGGTCTGGGAGCAGTTGGACACGGTGATCTCCCAACAGGGATCGCCGTAGGCAACGGCCGATGTCGGTGTGGATGACCGATGGGTGCTGCATCCGGAGCTCTGGCGATTAACCAACAAGTCGGGATATCTGGCTGGTGCGTTGGTTAATTTTTTGAGCGCCCGCCGAGGGGTGGAGGCGCATTCCAGCCTCACCGAATTATGACAGAGCGACATCTCAGAGCCGTTCTGGCAGAAGCGGAGCGAGTCGCAGAGCAGTACGACCAGATCGCCCAAACCACGAACTCCCCTACACACGAGTATCTCCGGTACGCTGTACTCCGACTCCTCGAAGGCGATGCCAACGCGATCCCCGAGGAGGTCCCGCAGGTCGATGGCGTGACGGTCGGATACGGCCGAGATCAAGCGATGTACGACAGTTGGGGGTCCGACGTCGAGTGGTGGGACACAGTACCGCCACAGGACGACTGTACGCGCTTTCGAGTGTTCTACCCTGAGGACCAAACACCGGTTCCTCGGGGCATCCTCACCGTGATGGCCGCGCTGAGGGCATGGCGAGTCTGGGAAGGGAATGCCGCCACCTGTGGCTCCTACGATCATCGAGAGCGACGAGAAGTCCACTTTCTCTGGCCGGAGGGGAACCTTGCGGAAGCACTCTTGGAAAACCGGATTCAGGAGATTGGAAGCGCTGTCGCTCCAGACGGCGGACAGGCGGGAGACGTCCGCGACCGAATGCTCGTATCAGACGGCTCCACCTCAGCTGATGATCTCGAGCCCCGCACAAAGCGCGCTGTCGAGGAAGCGATGACCGTCTCCCTACTCGCCAAGGGTGGTCGCTACGAAGTCGAAGCGGCGTCCGGAAATCGATACGAAGTCGATATCATCGGGCAATCCTGTACCTGTTCCGATTGGCAGCAGCGCGCTCCAGACGGGGGCTGCAAACATATGCGTCGCGTCGATCACGAAATCAAACAGGGGCAGGTCCCACGTCCAGATGGTCAGCTTCCACCACAGGTGTAAGCTCCTGTCTTGCTTCTCAGTCGCTTCTGCGTGGTAGTTTACTCTGGGGTAAACTACTTTGGCGTACTCGATTGAACACACCAATATGGACGATGGCCTTGGGAACGGTGAGAACACGGCACCACGGGAACTCATCCATTTCGTCACTCAGCAGACGCGGTTTGCCCTAATCAACAACATCCTCCAGCACCCCGAGCAGCTTCCTTCGATGTACGAACTCGAGGAGCTCAACCCCAGCGTGAGTGACGCCACTGTCTACAAGCACATCCAGAAGCTGATCGATGAGGGCATCGTGAAGGAGGTCGCCCTGGACGACGACCAGCGCCGACAGGGCTACCCCTGGAAGTTCTACGGTCTCACCGAAGAGGGTCAGGAGTTCCTGGAGGAGCACAACCTGCTCGCCGCTGAAGAGACGCTCCAACAGATCTACGACACCATCGGCGATAAATCCGAGAAGATGGTCAAGTACGAGAACGCGCTTCGTCCCGACGACATCTAATGGAACGTTCTATTCCCGAATAGTTTGCTATTCATACTCTTCAGCCCGTGACGGGGCGATATCTGTTTAACCAACAAATCTATACCGGTACGCACTTTGTTGGTTAACATGTGAGCAGCCGATGCTTTACGAATCCTCCATACCGCGAGTGTCGTTTGAATCTCTGATCGCATTCACCTCCAGCTATTCGCTAACTTGACGTATTCGCAACGACCGGTTGGATGGCAGTCACCACGGATAGGACTAGGTGATCGAAGCTATGTTCTCCGCCACTAAGTACCGGTTCGACTCCGTTGGCAGGTCAAGCGTGTGGGACTGTAAATTCCTCAAACCCGGACTCACTGTCTACATCCTCAAACCAGCGTGTTCCAAAAGAGATTCTGCCTTCTTTTCACCGATATGCTCGACGTTGGTTAGGTCCTCAATGGTCGCAGTACGAAGATCACCTACCGTCTCATACCCCTCTTGAGTCAATTTAGAGATCAACACCCGACCCACACTCGGAACATCTGCCGCGAAATCTTCTATCGAGGTATCGTCTGGTATCTGTTTATCTGCTATTGGACTGGGTTCTCCTGAATTATTTTCTATGTAGTCCAAAAGTTTCGAAACAGTCCCTTCGCCAATCTGTTTAATATCAGTTAGTTCATTAGCCGTTGCAGCACGTACGTCTCCTACAGTCTCATATCCCTCTTTTTCGATCTTCTTTCGACTGGTATCTCCGAAACCGGGGATCTGCTCCGAAATCTTGCGGAGCTCAACATCGTTCGAGATAGCTGATCGGTCGCTCGCTCGATTCCAATCTCGATCTCCCGGTATCTGATTCTGGGTGAACTCAATCAACCGCTCTGCTGTTTCCGTTCCAACTCGGTTCACTCTCATTAATTCGCGATTGGAAACTCCCTCCAGATCACCGAGTGTCTCGTAACCCTCGTTTTCCAGATTCGTTACGATAACCGGTCCTGCACGTGGAATCTCGTCCACTACGGTTCTGATAGACGTTTCTGGTGTGAATTGAGTTTGTTGAGTCTGATATCTCTGTGGCTCTTGAATTTTCTCGTGGAGCCGATTAGCCATCTCAAAAGCCCGACTGAATCCCTCTGGTGGAGCACCGAGTGATGCTAATTTCGTCTGTTCATCCTCTTCAGCATCTTCGGAAGGGATCTCATACTCCTCAGGTAGCCCAGTCCAGAATTCGTCAAGAGATTCTTCGAGCGAATCATTCACACCCTCAACTGATGCATTTGTTGCGGAAAATCGATGTCTCCACCACGTCGCACTCGGTTTTCGTGAGTCCTGGTTGGTCTCCTCACTGTTGACGAGTTGTCTATTAGACCAAGTCATACCAGAGAGTCTGCTGATAACGATACGAGGTTGCGAAGTTCTTCATCCGATAGTTCAGTTATCCACTCGTCGCTATCGGCCAGTACCTGTTCTGCTAGGTCACGCTTGCTCTCAATAATTTGGTCGATCGATTCTTCGATCGTTCCTCGACAAATCAGTTTGTGTACCTGTACGTTATTGTCTTGCCCAATCCGATACGCTCGGTCAGTTGCTTGCTTTTCGACGGCAGGGTTCCACCACCGGTCATAGTGGATAACGTAGTTAGCCGGCGTGAGATTGATCCCGGTGCCACCAGCATGCAGTGATAACAAGAAGAAACAGGATCCCTCAGTGTTCTCAAATTCGTCAATCATCTCTTCCCGCTCCTCCTTCGCTGTCCCCCCATAGAGGTAGAACACACGGTGGCCTTGACCTCGTAAGTGTTCTAACAGCAGCTCCGCCATCTGGGTGTATTGTGTGAATATCAGTCCCTTCTCGTCATTAGCTCCTATCTTCTGGACGAGGTCATCAAGGACGTCAAGCTTGCCCGATCGACCACTGATACGCTGATCGTCGTTAAGATACTGACGTGGGTGATTACAAATCGATTTGAGATTGCCGATCAGCTTCAGAATTCGCCCCCTTCGTTCGATATCCTGGGACTGCTCAATTTGCTCAAAGATTTCATCGGCTACTGCCTTGTATAGGGTTGCTTGTTCCTCAGTGAGTCCACAGTACTCCTTTTTTTCCAATTTCTCCGGAAGATCGTCGATTATCGAGTTGTCAGTTTTCTCACGTCGCAGCACAAATGGACGTATGAGTTGTCTGAGCTGCTCCATCTTCTCAATATCTCCCTGTTCCTCAATAGGCCGAGAAAAGGCGTTTCTGAATTGGCTCTCGGTGCCAAGTAGTCCGGGATTGCAGAACTCCATAATGGACCAAAGTTCACTCAACCGGTTCTCAACGGGAGTTCCAGTTAACGCCAACCGATGATGAGCCGACAGTGACCTTATCGCCTGTGTACGACTGGCTGATGTGTTTTTGATCTTCTGTGCCTCATCAAGAACGATCCTATGGAACTGAATGTCTCGCAGTAGTTCGATATCGCTCCTCGCCGTCCCGTAGGTAGTAATGATTACGTCGTGGTGTTGTATGGCGCTGGCAAGGTCGCCCCCCGACATTCGACCTTGGCCGTGGTGAATATGTACCGTCAGATCTGGTGTAAACTTATTCGCCTCACTTTTCCAGTTGTATACCACAGACAACGGACACACTACAAGTGTCGGACCAACCAAGGGATCAACGGAACGCTCTTGAACGAGACGGGCGAGTATCTGTATCGTCTTCCCCAGTCCCATATCGTCCGCCAGACAGCCACCAAAGCCGTGATCTTCCAGATACGAAATCCAGCCTAGGCCCGTTTTCTGATACGAGCGCAACTCCCCGTCAAACCCAGACGGGGTGTCTATTTTCTCGGCCCATATCTCGAAATCCTGCTCAAACAACTTCTTGAACGTTCCCTCTAATCTCTTTTCGACGACCGGGAGGCTAACTCCGTCGTCGCTAATCTCAGTATCCGCTTGAAGCGCTTCCTCAAGAGTACGTTCTTCTTCACGATGGAGGAGGTCTCTTGCCGATTTGGCGTCATCGTCCTGTACTGAGACCCACTTTCCCTGGAAGTGTACGAGCGATTGTTTGAGTGTGGATAGTTCTTCCAACTCGTCTTCAGAGAGACTGTTTTCCCCGAGAACGATCTCCCAGTCGAACTCACACAGCTGTTCAATTCCCAGACCGCTACCAGTAGTCTCAAACTCGTCATCGGCGTCAGAGACGACCAGTCGAGCACCCAGTCGTTGCGGCGGCTCTCCCCACCAGTTTGGAAGAATCACTCCAAATCCTGCTTGCCGGAGAACTTCTGCATATTCCTGTAGGAATTCGGCGGCATCGCTGTTCGATAACTCTATCGCAGTCGGTTTCGATTGGTCGAGTTCTTCCTTGAGTCGTGGATATAGCGGGGATGCGCGCTCCAGTTCGTTTTTCAGTATCTCAGTGGGCTGGTTGAGATGGCGTGCGAGTATTTTCGATGTGGAGCGATCCGAGTTCCACAGTTCGCTCGCCTCAACGACGAGGCTCGGGTCGTCCTCAGATTGCAGGAGCAATTCGAGCATCCAACCGTCAGGAACAACCGGTTCCGTCTCCGACTCCGAAATCAGCATATCAGTTTCCACTTCAGGCTCTTTCAGCTGGAAACAGAGCCTGACTTCTTGCTCATCCCCTGTCACGGGAGGGCGTGTCCACTCGTCGAGTTGGTCTCGAAGTTCAGCGATCGCCTCGGGAGCAGCATCGATCGGCTCCCCGGTCCTTTGAAGCGTGCGGATCCATTGTTGATGGGCTGATTCCACTTTGTCCGTGGCTAAGTCCGTCTCAGTCGGGGATAAGCGCTCTTTCGACAGCGCATTGACCACTTGGTCTAGTGCGCGCGTCAAGACATCCCTTGAGGAACGACCGATTGGATCATTAGGGGATCCTCGGTTGAGGATAGGCTTCGATCCAATCCCTACGGATGTCCGTGCGAGCGGTGGCATCGCTTCCATCAGCTCCGTAATCAGATCAATATCAGCTTCCCTAGAGGGGTACGCACGCCAAACACCGGTAACGGACCCGTCCTTCTCTGCGAGGTGTGGTACAACCCGCCCAGATTCAACGTACGACTCTGCTACCGAGCAAACAGAAGACCAGTACTTGACGGTCCGTCCCGATTTGATAAGGTTTTCTCCGTGACTAATCGTCTCCTTATCAGTTGAAGATGGCTGCGAAAGATATGAGAGGATCAATGGAGCGTCTCTTGGATCGACTTCCACTGCTGGGATGAGCCACGGAGCGAGTGATGTGGTAGTCTCTTGTGCGTTCTCTTCCCGAATTGATGGGGACGGCTGAGGATTATCTTGACCTGACGGCAAATAGACTGTGAGAGTGATCATCTCCGTATTTGCGTTTCCATACCCCGCATATGACAGAATATCGTTGAGAGTCTGCTTGTCAACAGCAAACGGATGCCTCTCTCCACCTTTCGAGTCCTGTTCCTTTGTTCGCAAACGAGGAAGTGTCGAATCCTCTGCCCAGAGGTATATTTTCCCGCAATCGTCCGTGACCGCATGTAAGATGAACATCCCTCGTATGTGTTCCGTGAAGTTTGGTGGGTTAGTGGCGATTTAGTAGCTCGTAGTATAATTGCTAAGGGTGTACATCTTCGCGTCATAAATTCATTCATAAAGAAGTTGCGAGTAATGTTACAGGTAGCGAGGACTGACTGATATTACCAACTTAACCAACAAAACTATGGATTAGCGGGTTATGTTGGTTAACACGAGGCGACCGCTGATGTCCTACGAGCCACCGACGCCGCCGGCGGAACTCCCGACAGACCTCGTCAATACGCTCAACGAGTCCTCTTCTGAGCAGCTCCAGCGCGTTGCCCGCTACGCTGAAGAGCTAGCTGAGCACAAAGCTGGCGAGGCACGTCTCGAAGAGGATTCAGATGAAAGCGAAATTGAAGAACGTCCCGACGATCTGCCGGACGACGTCCCGGCGAAGGCCACGATCACGATCAAGGAGATTAACGACAACCGCTACTACTACTGGCAGTGGCGAGAAGGCGAAAAAGTTCGTTCCCAGTATAAAGGCCCCGTCAGTCCCGACGAGTAGACGGTGGTGAACCGTAGCCGGAGGTTTGTCAAGCGCAATTAGTAGCGTCGCAGAGGACACCCCCCAGAGTGTGAATGGGTTCAACCCACCCCACACCCCTCAGTGTGAATGGGTCCGGTCAGTCCAAACAGGTAACACTCGGAGAAAAAATACCCACCCCACGTTTCCGTCGTAACTGGAGGTCGGTGGAGGGAACGCAGCCACGATCGAGGGGATCACACCCCCCACGTTTCCGTCGTTTCGTCACCCGGCCAAAGTCGATTATTGGGAGTAGAAGACGACCTCGGATCCCCCACCCCACGTTTCCGACGTATCGAGAGATACACTCGTGATCAGGGGTGTGGTCAGCGACCGAAACGGGAGCTAGGCCAGGTCTTCCAGCCGGCTATCCCGGAGGACAGATTTCAGCACGATGCCGGTATCCTGAACCAACCGGTGCTCGAGATAACTGCCTTCACCCCGGCCACCCCCGGTCCGAGTAGATTCAACGACACCGAGGAACGCCTGCTCTTTCAACAGCTCGTAGACGCGGTGCTCGCTGAGAGTCTTCGCATCGGCCTTCTCTGTCGTCGCTTGATACCGTTCGTAAATTCGGTTGGTAGAGAATCCATCCTCGTTCGGATTCTCTTCGGTGAGCAGCGCGAGCGAATAGAGGATGAATTTGACCTGTGTCGTCGACCCGCGTAGCAGCTCCTCGAAGCGATCGATTTCAGCCCACTCCTGGGCATCGCGAACGTGTTCCTCGACGACCGTCTCGACGTTTTCTCGTTCGGCCAGTTCGCCGGCGTGACGAAGAATTTCGATGGCCTTTCTGGCGTCACCGTGTTCTTGGGCAGCTAGTGCCGCCGTCAGCGGGATCACATCATCAGAGAGAACGCCATCGTGGAACGCGTCCCGTCGGTGCTTCATAATCTCGCGCAGCTGATTCGCGTCGTAGGGTTGGAAGACGAACTCCTCCTCGCGAAGACTGGACTTGACGCGTTCGTTCAGCTGGTCGCGATACTCGATCTTGTTGCTGACTGCGATGACGCCCAGGTGGCAATCCGCTTTCCCCGATTCGCGAGCCCGCGAGAGCTGCATAAGAATATCATCGTCATCGAGTCGGTCCACCTCGTCGAGAATGATGATGACTGACTCGTAGGCAGTATCCAGAATCTCCCAGAGATAGTCGTAGTATTCCCCGCTGCCAATCCCTGCGCGTGGAATATCGAAGTCAGTCTCGTCCGTTTCGTTGAGTGAACGAGTCACCGTCCTCGCGACGCGTGTCTGTGTGTTGTGCTGCGCGCAGTCGACGTAGACCGTGCCGACGGACACACCGTTCGACTCCGCGGCTCGGCGGGCTCGTTCTGTGACGTGACGGGCAACGAGCGACTTCCCCGTACCCGTTTTCCCGTAAATAATCACGTTGTTGGGCGGATCGCCACGAACGATCGGCCTGAGTTCAGCAGCAACGGCCTTGATCTCGCCATCTCGGCCGACGATACGGCCGCTTTCAGGGACGTGGCCAACCTTCAGCAGTTCCTTTCGAGCGAAAATGTTGGCTCGGTCGGGGTCGTCTTCATCAAAGTCAAAGAGGGGATCGTCAGCGGGATCCTCGTAGCGGCCGTCGAAGTCAGAGAGTTGGGACGGTTCCTCAGCCATCAATATCAGATATCGCGGATGGGACCTACTTAATGATTTGGCTACCTCGACCAGAGTGTAAATCGGGCTATGGTCGTCTTCTGATGTTTTGTCGCTGGCGTATCATCCTCACAAAGGGTCGAGTCGGTCCCGAGTGAAATCGGATTCGGAGCGAGAGTTACCGCCGCAGACGGGCACCCCCAATCCAGAGTGAAAACGCCAGACTGGAGCGGGTTTGACACACCCCTGGTCAAGAGTGAATAGCCCTCCATACGGGAGCAGCGTACTTGGTTGAGACGACACCCCCCGTCCAGAGTGTATCTCCCGAACCTGGTAATCAATCATTTCTATGAGAGGACACATCGACCCTGGACGTCTGACGCACGGCAGACACCCCTCGTCCAGAGTGAAAGCGTAGGTGTGACGAGCAGGAGTGAAGTGTGAACCTCGAGTGATGCTGACGAGCGTTCGTCGGCACCCCCAATCAAGAGTGAAGACACAGGTCAGATCTCCAGCCGAAGCAAAGCAGGGTACAATCGGAACTGTCGGGATCGGGTATCTTGATTCCGAGTGATGAGGGAGATCGGGAGATACCAATCCCGATTTCGGCTTTGATGCCGGTTCGCTGGTTGGCGAATAGTCAGAATGACGATTTTCCTTCAACGTCTCATAATACGCGGACGATGAAATCTAACCCCCACACCCCTCGTCCAGAGTGAAACGCTACGAGAGTCCCTCGGTTGACCCGGCGGAAACCACACGACGAGTCGGCTGGAAAGTACCGAAATCACAAGACGTGAGACGAGTATCCCTCGAACAGCAGTCGTCACACAGTCGAAGATCCTCTAAACATACCAATCTCCATAGTATTACCTAGAGGTTTTATTACTACCTACCTCCTACCACTCCCCAAGTGCATTCAGCACAAGAAGGAGGACGAAGGCGGCATTCGTCCGGGTGGTTTCGAACCGCTGCTCGTGTTCGCTGTTCCATTTCCTCCGTGTTCTCCCGTCTCAAGCAGTCTTTCCGCGATTCCTGTTGCTTTCTCCCCACAAGAACCCCCGTTTCCCGTGGACCTCACCCCACTCTCCGATTGGTTTTCACTCTGGACGAGGGGTGTGTGGGCGAGGTATTCTCTCCAGCTCCCTTCCGTGTCTTCACTCAGTATTAACCAACAAACCTCCCGATACCTCGATAGTGTTGGTTAACCACTCTCAATCTCGGTGAAGGCGTCCAAGTCCGTTTCCCGAGTTTCCGCGATCTCGCGTTGAATCTCCATCCGATCCCAGCCAAGTGGTGCCAGCACACTCTCGACAGCTCTGACGAGTTGCGTCTCGTAGTACGACGCATCGTACGACTCTATCTCTTCGTGGGCTAACGCGACCCGCTCTCGCGAGCTCTTCTCGTCGTCGACGACCACGTACTCGATGTCCTGTCCTGGGTGGATGGCGAGGTCCTGGTCCCGAGCCCGCTTCAGCGCCGCCACGTTCTGCGTATTCTGCGTGTACCCTTCCAGCGGCTTGGAGACACGATTCCGTTCGACGAGCTGCTCGACCGGCACCGTTCCAGCGTGGAGGCGCTTGATCGCGTCCTGAAGACAGTCGAGTACGGTGTCCGGAGATTTAGTCGCACCGAGCCGTTCGAGACAGTCCCGCTGGACGTCCTCGATGAACGGTGGGGTTGAGCGCTGCCGGGCTTCGATACCGCGTATCTTGAAATCGTCGTCGCCGGCGACCTTCCCGAAGTACTTCGTCAACGCGCCGGCGTCGCTCTCGCGCTGCGGCACGAACGCCACCCAGTCGTAGTGGGCTTCGTGTTCGAGCCGGATCTCGACCTCTTCCGTGATTGCCGTCGCGAGTGCTTTGAGGTCTTCGCGGTTCTCGTCGTCGACGTCAGGGTCCGGGGTCACCCAGATGGAGTCAACGATGCCGTGGACGACCCGCCAGCCGCCGGCTTCCAGTTGCTGTTTTGCCGTCAGCAGAATTTCGCGAGCGAATGCGTTAATCGCCTCGTGGCACTCAATGCGGCCGAACTTCGCGTTGCTGAATCCCTGATAGCCGAAGCAGGCGACGAGGATCCACTTCAGCGCTCCCGACCGTCCCTCGAGTTCCACCAGCCGGTCCTCGTCGGGGTTGTTCCGTTCCTTCTCGCGACGAATGGCCGCCTTGATCTCGTCGCGCGCGTCGATGATCGGCTGTAGCACGTCGACAAGGTAGCCCCGGTCGTCGCAGATCGAGTACCCGAGGCCGGGGACGTCGTCGCGGTCGCTGTGGCAGTCACACCGGATGACGTCCGGTGAGACGTTCCGCGTACAGATGATGTTCGGGTACAACGAGGAGAAGTCGAGTTCGTGGACGTTCTCGTGAAGCCCGACCTCGGGCGCGAAGATGAAGCCGCCACGGTCGGCGTCGTGGAGCGTCCCCATCGGCTTGAAGAACTCGTGGCGCCAGGAGTTCCACGGGACGAGGACACCGCGGTCGTGGGCCTCGCAGATCTGGATCGCCGTCAGCACGTTCCCGATTGACGCCCACGCGAGCTCCTGGACGGGCTTTTTCGAGCGCGACACGAGGTCGATGACGCCCTCGAGGTTCGTCTCCCCGTAGAAGAACGTGTTCGACTCGTCGATGATCGCCCGTCCGGGCACGTTGTACCGCGCCGGTGAGTGACCGACGCGACCGTAGCTCGAGTACGTCGACCGGCTCGCAAGCTGCTGGTAGTCGACGTCCGGCCACCGACTCAGCGAGAAGTCGCCGACGCCGGCGTCCGTCGCCATCTTGTACAGCGTCGGGACGATCTCGCTGGTTGAGCAGACCAGGACGTCCGGATCGTGTGCTTCGAGCACCTCCTGGACGGCGGTCAGGATATCCGTCGGCGAGCCGGTGACGGTGTCGCCGGCGACAGACAGTTCCCCATAGACGTCGTTGCTCGTTTCGGTCACCGGGACGCTGAGACGGAGCGTCGAGAGCTCGCTCGCCGGCGTCGGATCGGCGCCGGTCTCCAGACAGTACCGGAACTCTCGCGAGAAGTCGACGTTGAAACAGGCGAGATCCCCGATTGGATAGTCCGACAGCTGGCGTGCCTGCCGGGCGAGTGGAGTGACGCGATCGATGTGGGCAACGTCGACTGCGAGAACGGCCTCCTCGTCTCGTCGAAAGCCGGGGCGTCGCGCAACCATCTCGGTCGCGACGACGTCCGGGTGCTGGTCGTACACCGACTGGAGTGTCGTGAGGTCGAGGTCGGCATCAGGGTCGCGAGCGGCGACGTAGAAGCGTGGGGTGTAGTCTTGGCGCTCGGTCGCCACGGCGCTGTCGGCAGTTGCCTCCCACTCCAGGACGCGGCCGTCGTCCAGAAAGTCGATACTGAACGACATCGTCACGGGTTCGCGTCCGGTGGGGCACTCTCCTGGTCATCGCGTGCTGCGACCGCGGCTTCGAGCTCCTCGAGGCGTTCCTCGTGGTCGTCGAGGCGGGCCTCCTGTTCGAGATCGATGCTGAGTAGCGCCGGCAGCAGCGGGTTCTGGTGGTTCAACAGCCCGCTCGCGTCGGCGTGCTCGCGGGCGTACTCGAATAGTCGGTCGAAGCGCGGCTGGTCGCGACGCCGCAGTGCCCGGCGGAACTCCGTCCAGCGCTCTTCGATGGCCCGCAGCGCATCTCGGTACGTCGGGTTTGTGCGCCCCATCGCTATCGACCTCCTGTTCCGGTCGCGGTCCACGCATCGAGCAGGGGATTCGCGGTAGCCGACACCGTCTCACCGTCAGCTGTGACGCCCGTCCCGACGCCTTTGGGAGTCGGCGTCGACGGCGCCGGCGTCGTCGGTTCCACGCCGACCTGCGTGGCGCGTGCCGCGAGCAGCTGCCGCCAGTACGCGAACGTCGTCTGGTAGTACGCGCCGTCGTCGACGGGATAGACGAGCGTCTCGAAGTCCTCGCCGACGACCCGCGGCCCCATCCGGGTTTGCTCGCACTCCAGGTGGTGGTCGGCGACCGTCGCGATTGATTCGGTGAATTCGTTTCGTTCGTTTCGCGTAACGAGCACCGGGATGTCATACCCCTCGGCGTAGGTCACTAGCCGGGCGAGGGTTCGGGCCTGGAGGGTTTTCGCGTGAGTCTCGCCGAGGGTATCGTCGGCGCGGTACTGGGCGTCGACGGCCGGCGCGACGATGAGAGCGGGCGTGTGGGACGACGTGTCCTCGTCGCGACTCGGTTGTCGACCGGCCGGGCCGGCGTCGGTGGTGGACATCTGGATCGACTTGTTCACTGCCGTCGGGAGATCACAGCTGGCACCGTAGTGCTGGTAGGCGGTAAATCCGCGTGCCACGTGGATTCGGTTGAGCAACCGTTGACTGGGGGCTATCTGCGTCAGCGTGGCCGTCGTCGCATGGCCGTTTGCGTCAATCCAGAAAGCGGGCCCGTCATGTAAGAGGAGATGATCGAGTACCAATGACTGAAGAATCGGTACACCCCGATCACCTTCGACATCAAGGAGAGTTATACCGTCCTCAAGGGAGGGAAGCAGCATTCCGTCCGTCGCGGGGTCGGCTTGATTAGCCAGATTCTGGTTGCGGTCAGCGCTCCGTGTTGGCTGGTCTACCGCCAATCGGTTCGACGTCGATGTGGAGCGGTCGGGCATACTCCAATAGATGGCCACGTACCAGATAAGCCGCGGCGTGTCGCTTCCGCATTTCCAAGGAATGACTGAGTAATGCGGTAAATCGGACTCAGGCGCTGGATTTTGGCGACCGTCCGAAGGTTTCCGAGAAGGCTTCCAGAATGACCTTGGTTCGGATGGTTCGTAGCGAGTGGGCCCATCCTTTCAGGCTGGGTCTGAGCGACAACACGGCCCCACAATCCAGGTGCTACGGCTTGTCTGGATTTTCCACCGCCTCTAGACCGGCTTCGATAATCTCTTGATAGGCTTCTTCGAGGTGCTTGTCCTCTTGTTCGGCGTAGTCTTTCACCCGCCCATTCAGTGTGTGCGAGATGTCGATGTTCGGTCGCATCGTTTGTGTCCAAAAGACATTTAGACATTCAGAAACAAATGTCTGTTGTCGTGAGGCGAACCAATACGTTCGCGGTGCGACCGCTCTCCGAGCAGGATGAGCAACTGCTCCGCGAGTTGTTGGACGCCTCCGCCAGCCTGTGGAACGAACTGAACTACGAGCGCCGTCAGAACTTCTTCGACGGCGACTCCGTATGGGATACTGCCGACTACCGAAAACAGTACGTCGGTGTCCTCGGCTCCGCTACTGCCCAACAAGTCATCCGTAAGAACAGCGAGGCGTGGCGGTCGTTCTTCGCCGCCTGCGAAGATGGCGAGGACGCCGCCCCGCCCGGTTACTGGGGCAACGAGGAGGCCGGTAGAGAGTTGCGGACGTACATCCGTAATGACTCCTACACCATCGAAACTGGTGAACGGAGTCGCCTCGAAATCCCGGTCGGCCAAGACCTGAAAGATGAGTACGGACTTGGCTACTACGACCGCCTACGGCTCGAAGTCTGCGGCGCTCCCAAGTGGGACGGCGAACAGGGCCGATTGGAACTGTACTTCGACGAGATCGACGACACGTTCAGAGCCATTCAGCCTGTCACTGTCCCGGATTCTCGACAGGATTCACCACTAGCCGACGAATCGGCTGCTCTGGATGTAGGCGCGAACAACCTCGTCGCTTGTACCACCACCACCGGCCAGCAGTATCTCTACGAGGGACGCGACCTGTTCGCCCGCTTCCGTGAAACCACCGAAGAAATCGCGAGGCTCCAATCGAAACTCCAAGAGGGCCGAAACAGCAGTCAGCGGATTCGATCCCTGTACCGCAAGCGAACGCGCCGCCGCGACCACGCCCAAGACGCTCTCGTGCGGAATTTGATCGAGCGACTATACGACGAAGGTGTCGATACGGTGTACGTCGGCGACCTTACGGACGTGCTGGTGGACTACTGGAGCGCGGAAGTGAACGAGAAAACCCACCAGTTCTGGGCGTATCGCTCGTTCATCGATCGTCTCGCCACGACCGCCGAGGAGTACGGTATCACGGTCGAAGTCCGCTCAGAAGCATACACGACGGCGGAGTGTCCAGTGTGTGGCGAACGAGAGAAGACGGAGCGGGACGGCAACGTGTTCCGCTGTTCGTGTGGCTACGAGGGGCACGCCGACCTCGGTGCGTCACGGACATTCCTCGAACGACAGGCTGGCGTAAATCTGGACGTCGGGTCGATGGCACGGCCTGTGCGCCTCAAGTGGGACGACCACATTTGGTCGGAGTTCTCACGCTCTCCCGAGAGGGCCAGTCCCAACGAGGAGCGCACAAACCGGAGTACTCGCACGGGGAAACTTGCCTCCGTGGGTGCGGCATAGCCAATATCCCCACCGGAGGAATCCCATTCCCCTAAGGATGGGAGGATGTCAATGGGCGCGATCTGGGCGAGTTTACTAGTTGTCCACAGTCCCGATACGCTTCGCCGTGGCGCTTCCGCGTTTCAGGAAAGCCACGAGATAGATGGCAGCCCAATCTCGGTCGTCGTGTTTTGCGGACGATTGACTATTTCCGCTGCTGCTCAGTTAACCAACACACCGGATCTTCCGGGGCTGTTTGTTGGTTAAGAACATCGGCGCTGACGCGAAGTTCCTGTGCGATTACGTTGAAGATGCTACCCTCCGAACTCCTCGGTATGTGTGGCCGAAACTCGCTCTTCATCGACCAAGCAGACCTCGAGGCCCGCTTCGATGCCGAGGTCGTCGCGGACGGCGGGTACACACCCCGATACAACATCGCGCCTGGCGACGACCTCCACATCATCACGAACGAGGCCTCCGACGAGATTGACGCCTACCACTGGGGGTTGATTCCGTTCTGGGCGGACGAGCCCGAGGAGGGCATCATCAACGCTCGCTCCGAGACTGCCGACGAGAAACGCGTCTTCGAGCGGGCGTGGAAATCACGTCCCTGCCTCGTCCCCTCGTCAGGGTTCTACGAATGGAAATCGCCGAACGGCGGGTCGAAGCAGCCCTACCGGATTTACCGGGAGGACGACCCCGCATTCGCGATGGCTGGGCTCTGGGACGTCTGGGAGGGCGACGACGAGACGATCTCGTGCGTCACGATTCTCACGACGGAGCCGAACGACCTGATGAACTCAATCCACGACCGGATGCCGGTCGTCCTCCCGCAGGACGCCGAGTCCGACTGGCTCGCCGCAGACCCGGACACCCGCAAGGAACTGTGCCAGCCGTACCCGAAGGACGACCTAGACGCTTATGAGATCTCGACGCGAGTCAACAACCCTGGCAACGACGATCCCCAGGTCATCGAGCCGCTGGACCACGAGCAATCGGGCCTCGGCGAGTTCAGTTCCTGATAGCTGACGGCGTCACGGTCACTGCATCGGCGATGCAGCTGCCGAATCGACGAGCGAGTACTCTCGATCCCGACTCGTGCCTTCCGCCTCGAGGAGGTTGTACTGCTCCATCTTCGAGAGATACGTGCGGATAGTCCGCTTCGTCCGTGGGTCATCGACGTCCTCGGTATAGCGCTCGTGAATCTCGCTCGGCCCGACCGGGCCGTGCTCGCGAACGATGTCGTAGACGACGCGCTGGTGCGGCGTGAGCGAGTCGAGGCTCTTCTGCTTGATCTGGGCCCGAGCATCCTCGGCGGCGTCCAGGAGAATATCGTCGGTGATGCGCTCGTGGTTCTCACGATCGGCCTTGCCGGCGGCTGTTCGGAGGATGCCGATTGCGAGGCGGGCGTCGCCGGCGGCCGCGTCGGCGATCCGGTAGAGCTGGTCGTCGGTGATGACGTCCTCATCGAGGCCCCACTTCGCCCGCGCACTCAGAATGTCGTACAGCTGCTCGTCGTGGTACTTGTCCATCCGGACGTGTTCACTCGAACGGAGCCGACTCACGAGCCGGTCGTCGACGCGGCTGAACAGCTCCTCCTCCTTGTTCGCGATGCAGATGATCGCAAACTGCGGGAGGCTGTGGAGGTCGTAGATGACGCTGGGGTCCTCCAGTTGGTCGACCTCGTCGAGAATGACGACGGTTCGCGGGCCGTCGTGCTGCTGGAGGCGGTCGACGAGTTCGTCGTGCGGCGTCGATTGTCGGTGGATGTCGATGGTCGCGCCGAGGTCGTCGAGGATCTGGTAGAGCGTGCGGAACCGCGTGTAGTTGCGCCAGCAGTTGACGTAGGTGGTCTCGACGTCGAGGACCTCTTCCCGGAGTCGTTCGGTGACGAACTGCGAGATGCAGGTCTTGCCGGCGCCGCTGGGTCCAGTGACGATGGCTGTGTCGGCGGGTTCCCCGTTCGTGATGGGCTCAAGAACGCTGGAGAGGTGGTTAACTTCGGCGTCGCGATGCTCAACTTCCCGAGGGACGAACCCGGCGCGGAGAACGCGAGCATCGCGGATCATCTTTGATTGATAGACTGGTTTTCTGGCTAGTACTAAAAACGTGACCGGGGTGTTTCCGGAAAGTACTATTCAATCTCAGTTCAATCCGAGTTTGACCACGCTGTGATGCGGTTCGTTTTGAGGAAACCAAGCATTTCCGGAAACACCTGAGGTCGAACGTAATGTGGCGTTTGGCAAGGCAATGCCACGTCAATCATACCCCAGTGCTTCAAAAAACCGCGATATCATAGTCGCTGTCTTGTACGTGACGAGCATCTGGTTGCCGGAATTGTACTTTTCAGCAAACCAGTCCACGACATCATACAGTAGCTGTGCTTCGGCTTTGTATCTCGAGTCCATTCAAAATCGTACTCTCCGTCCGGGGACAGGACGACGGGGGAGACGTGTCCGATACGATAGCAACGGGAATTCAGTGTTCCGGTCGGTTGAACTACGGTTCAGGGGCGGCGAAAATTGTTTCATTGTCGAGAGCGACACGGTCATGTCAGAGGTGTCTCAATACCCTACCTCAAATTCCAGTAATTTACCCAACACGACAAATTTTTTAATAGCGGCCAAGGGGATGGACAATGGCGCCGTGACTGGTTAAGGGATAGAACAAAGTATCCTGTATAAGAAAGAACCCAATATCCTTGCCGACTAATCAGCACTCTCTCTTCGACGCGGACCTAGTGGATGAGTACTTACAGCAACAGGAAGTCGAACGCCCAGTCGATACCGACGACATTGTTGATGCCGTGGAAGGCTGGACGGGAACGAGCACGTCACTCACTGAGCGCAACCTGCAGCAATCGTTCGTAAGTGACATTTTCAGCGATGTACTTGGATACACTCGACCGCGCGGCAGCGCCGGTGAATTCCAGCTCCTCCCTGAATCACTCTCCGAAGGCGGTGACGGGTTCCCCGACGTTCTACTCGGTCACTTCGAACAGGACGACGGGGATCTCACTGAAGACGTCAGGAAAGTCGTCGGAGAGCTGAAAGACCCGGGGACGGACCTCGATAAAGTCGATCCATCGCGCCTCAAATCACCGGTGGAGCAGGCATTCGAGTACGCGATCACGAACGGTCTGTCCGTTCGGTGGGTTGTCGCGTCGAACATGGAAGTAGTCAGGTTGTACCACCACGGCAGTATCGACCATTACGAGGAGTGGGAGATCGACGAGTTCCTTGACGCCGACGGTGAGTTGACCGAGACGTTCTGGGAATTCTACTTCATTATGCACCGACGGTTCCTAATCGGTGAGGATGCCGATTCGGACATCGAGGACCTCATGGCGCAGAACCTGTCCGAACGGTTGGAACTCACCGAGGACTTCTACCAATTCTACCGGGAAGCTGTGGAGGACGTGTACGAGGAAATTATCAACGAAGCCCCGGAGCTCGGCGAATCCAGCGACGGGCAACTCGCCGCGATTCAAGCCGCTCAAACCCTGATACACCGCGGTCTCGTAATTTGCTTCTTCTCAGACCACCCGTCCGGACTACTCCCGGACGACCTGCTTGAGGACGTCGTCAGCACCGGCGCGACACTCCCGACGCTGGACGACCGGAAAATCTACCCGCTCATTCAGGATATGTTCAGAGTCATCGACACTGGGAGCCCGGACGAGTACCCGTACGATATCTTCGGGTACGACGGCGGGTTGTTCGAGGAGGACGAAGTGCTGCAGTCAGTGACCCTCCCGGACGAGTTGTTCACTCGGGAATACGAGATCGGGGATACGACGATTAACGGCGTGTACGGGTTCTACGAGTACGACTTCCACCAAGACCTGAATGAGCACGTTCTCGGCCGTATCTTCGAGGAGAGCGTGGGTGATATCGAGCAGGTGCGAGCGAACCTCGCAGAAGGCGAATCGAACCCGTTCAGCGGTGACCGAGGGGACTATGGCCTGTACTTCACGCGGGAGGGTCTCACCGAGTACGTCGCCGAGCACGCGATACAGGACCTTCTACAGGACAAGCGCACGAAGATTCGGGACGAGTTAGACCTTGAGAACGGGGAGATGGAGATGGAGAACCCCGACAAGGAATTCCTTGAAGCCTACCTGAAGGAAATTGTCAACATCCGAATCGCGGACATCGCGTGCGGGTCCGGTGCGTTCCTGGTTTCTTGTTTCAACCACTTGAGTCGTGAGGCGCGACGGGTGCACGAAAAGCTCCGATCCGCACGAGCGACCGGATCCGACGGTCACTACCAAGTTTCACTTGAATCGTACGAGCAGACTGAAATCGACATTCTCGACAAATCGCTGCATGGTAACGACCTGCTGCAGGAAGCGATTGAAATCTCGAAACTCTCCGTGTGGCTACGCAGCGCGCGGAAGAATACGTCGCTCGGTATGCTTACTGGGAATTTCGCGTCGCAAGACGCACTCGACGGTGAAATCCAATTCGAAGACGAGGATGAAACGCCCGGATTCGGCGAATTCGACCTGATTATCGGGAATCCGCCGTGGGGCGGGCAGGTGAGTCCCGAAGCCGCGGAGTGGTTGAGTGACGAGTTCGGCGACGAATTCGACGTCGATAATCTCGACACGTACGAACTGTTCATTCTCGTCGCACTGAAATACTTGAACGACGACGGACGGTTAGCGTTCGTACTCCCGCAAACCCTGTTGAATCCGGACCACTCCGGTGTCCGCGAGCACTTACTGGGGAACTACACGTTCGAACGGTACCATATGCTCGGAGCCGACTGGTTCGGTCCAGAAATCCGGATGAACACCACGACGCTGCAAGTCCGGAACGAGGATCCGAGCGACGGGAATACGTTCCGTAGCATGACGCTCGTAGACGATGACCGGCGAGCGGCGATAGAAGGTGAGTTGAGCCTGTCACAGCTGGAGTCGGCGTATTCATTCGATATCCCGCAGGACCGGTGCATCGAGTCCGGGGAGATCGAGCCGTTCCGCTACACTACAGACGACGAGATACTCGGGACGATGCAGTCGAACTCAATTCCGCTCGGTGCGTTATGTGAATCACACCGCGGAGTTGAGCTTAACAAAGCCGGGCACATCATTCAGTGCCCCGCATGCGGAGTGTGGATGCCGCCGCCGCGAGGACGTGACCCGGACACGAAGAAAACGTGCCCCGACTGTGAGACTGAATTCGAGTACCAGAACAAGCTCGGGGAAGAGTACATCGTTTCCGACGACCCGGCAGACGGTGATGTGACGTACATGGACGGGGATTCCTTCGGGGAACGGTACGATCACTTGACGCTGAAAGGGTTAGACACCGGGTACAACGGAATTCAGTACAAGGACGAGGAGATCTATCGCGGGGATAAAGTGTTCATCAGGCAAGCCGGTGTAGGTCTGTCCGTCGCGTACCACGGTGATCCCGTGTACTGCCCGCAAAGCGTCTACATCTACAAAATCCGGGACGACCGGAGTGAAATGCGGAACTGGTACGTTGACATTGACCCTGATGACGAGGAGTATGACGGGAAGTGGACCGTCCCGGAGAATATCCCAGACGGATTGAACACGGAAACGTACCACAAGTTCCTGTTAGGCGCGTTGAACTCCCGCGTATTCCATTACTACGTGTTCAAACGGTTCGGTGAAATTGATGCTGCGCAGGCATTCGCTAAGCTGACACAGACGAAAATCCGGTCGCTCCCGATCCCTGTTGCGAAGCTAACGACAGAGGAGGGCGTGGAGACGGCAGAGAAAATCGCAGAGTGTGTCGAGGAGTTGCTGGCCGGTGACGGGGAGTTAGGTGGAGAAACGGACTGGAAGATCGAGCAAGCACTACAGGACTTGTACGGTCTCGACGGAAGCGACATGGTCCATATCTCTAACCAGATGGGTCTCGTCGCGTATCATCAAACGATGCAGGAGCTGTACCCTGATGGGAAGCCGCCGGCACCGGAGCGGAAGCAGGACGTGACGTTGAACGTGGACGCCGCGGAAGCGGCCGAAGCGGACGATTAGACGGCGACGCGGCTACTCTTCGGGGACGAGATCTGCGTGCCGAAATTCGACGGGAAGTACGCCACCGTCCTCAACGGCGCGTACACGGTACGTGAACCGGTCCGAGTCGCGCCCGCTCTCTCGGTCTAAGTCGTCGGCGAACCGGTCTACGACCTCGCAGCGGACGCCGTGGAAGCGACTGTCCGGGTCATCCGGGTCGAGATACACGCGCACTGTGTCGTCCGGGTCGTACGGGTCCGGTGAGGGTTGCGGGATGTCTTCCATTCCCTGTCTTCGAGTACCCCGACCACCCATTTATTATCAACGAGTGACGGTTAACCAGTATGTTCGAACGTTTCCGTGACTATATCCCTCAATTCAGCTTTACTGCAGTGAAGGCCGTTTTCGTCGAGAACTTCGTCTTCTGGCAGTCAAATACTGAGGTTCCGACCGAGGACCTGCAAGACACTATCGAGCGGCAAAGCAAACCAGTCGTGAAGAGTCGAAGGAGGGAGACCCAGTCGAAAAGCGGCCGAGGCAGCACGTTCGATATTCTCACGATCCAGCTGGAAAATCTCGGTGAAGGCGTCGCTCAGAACCTGTATGTTCGGCCCACACTCGTCGTCAGTTACGATCCAGACCCCGGAGAAGGGACGCCTATCGACATAGAGGACGCGTGTTTCCTCACTCCCGCCGGTGACGGATTCGAGATCCTCCCAAGATACTTCCCGTTGAACAGGACCGAGGGAGACCAGTTTGAAAATAACTCACGGGAGGGCGGGGTGTTAAGCCCAAATGAAGGCCGTGTCGAGTTCAGCACGCAAGTTGAGTTTGAGGAGGTGTTCCACGGCGAAGAGGGTCGAGCCGAGTACGTCCGGTCGCCAGTGTTTGAGACAACTCAGCGACTGTATGACGCCGGGATTCGATATGTTTCCTTCCAGCTACACGTGCTGTATACGGACGTGAACGAGAACGTGTATTTTAATCAGGTGATGGGGAAGCCAGGTGAGATTACTGGTGGGGTGACGCTGGAGGATATCCGCGAATTCCGATTCTCGTCGGAGTCTTCAGATCACAAGTTGCAACGACGGGTCGAAGAGACATTCAAGTACCCGCCGTGAGTTGTGAGCGGTGTTTGTGAGGTTTGAATCTTCCATTCATACAGAACGACGGTCCGGGCTATAGGACTCACGACCGTCGTTCTGAAGCTGTACATTTCCAAAGCCTGATCTAACTGACAAAGATTTAACCGACATCACTGACTGTCTCTGAGCGTGCCATTTCCCCGCGCCAAATCGCCAGGCCAACTCTACGAAGAGGTTCGATCGTACGACCGGGTGATCACTCCGGATGGGCCGCTTGCAAGTGCTCTCAACCGCCACCTCGATCGTTCGCATCTCGGTCCGTTCGCGATCCCACCACGCCGACTTGCAGTTGGTCGACGCCAAGAGTCCGAGGACCGTCTCGCTTTCCTCGGTATGCTTGATCACGAGGACCTCTCCTGGAAGCGCTGTGCATACGCGGTTGGGAATATCCTCCAGTGTTGGGAACACCGAGGGTCACACGACGCTATCTTCGAGTACGACGGCTACGTCGACGATGCCACCGAACGAGCTGTGGAGCGAATCGCGAAACTCGAGACCGCCTCGATGAAGCTCACAAACGAGACCATCGATCCGAATTTCGACGTGGTCGTCGTCGAGCCGGCGATGCTCACCCAGCTCGAACGAGCGTATCTGCCTGCCGAGTACGACACGGTCGACCTCTTCGCTGATACCGAGTTCGAGCTCCCGCCGTTCCGTATACACGATTCGCCGACTGCGATCGTCGAGACCGTCGTCGATTCCGTCGATGACGAGAACGCTGATAACGTCGGGATTGTTCTCGATCAGGAAAGCGAATACTCACCGCTTATCGAGTCCGCGCTCGAAGCGGCCGATATCCCGTTTTTCGGCGGGCCGGGATTCACAGATCGCAGCGAACACCGGTTGTTCCTCCACCTCCTCCGGACCGCCCACCGGGGGACTGATACCCGAATAAGCGAGATCCGGTCGCTGTTGACGGTCTTCGATTGTGACGTCGTCGACGCTGACACAAACAAGCGACTGCACGAGCTTGACGATGGAGATCTCAAGTGGCTGATCGACTTCTGCCACGATGTCCAAGAGTACACGTTCTCGGATGCCCTTTCAGTGTTTGAACGCCACGCCGGCGACACGCTGGATGCCTTCCGGGAGGAACTGGAGACACTCACCATCGCGGACGAATCCATCACGGAAGCGCGCCTCGACGATTTGTCGTTCTATCTCCAGACCTACGAGGTGCCGGTCGATCGAGAGAACGAGGGTGTCTTGCTCGCCGATGCGAAATCAGCGTCGTACGTGGGTCGTGAGGTTGTCTTCTACCTAGGGCTTGACGACCGCTGGACCCACTCGGCCCCACGTCGTCCGTGGGTCGACCAGGACGCCCAGTTCACACGGAATCTTAAGAGCTTCCAGCTGCTGTTGCAGAGCGGCAGCCAGCAACACTATCTCGTCCAAGATGCGACCGGCGGATCACCCGTTACGCCGTGCCTGTACTTCGAAGAGCTCCTCGAACCGGAGTACGACCGCTTCTCCGATCTACCTTCGACAAGTCATCAGATCGAAACCGCAGCACGAGCTGGTGACGGATTCGAGAACGAACCTGTCGGTGTGACTTCCGACCCGGTCGAGACGATCAGCAAGTCGAGTCTCAACACCTACGTGAACTCACCGCGAGACTACTACTTCAGCCGGATAGTCGACGGTCCGGAGAAGGCGTATCTCACCGAGGGCAACCTGCTCCACGACTTCGCGGAGTTCTACGTCAACCATCCGGACGAGATTGACGAAGAGACACTCTCGGAGGTCGTCGAACTTATGCTCGAGGACGTCCGTCCGCTGGTTCGCTCCGTCGACGAACGGACCCGGCGCACTGAATATCGTGCGAGCCTCGAAACGATCGTCTCATATCTTGACGCGAACCAGCCGACCGAGGGCGCGTTTCTGACGCCGTCCAGTGGGGGTGATAATGCCGTCGCTGCTCACTTCGGTCGCGATATCGACTCTCCCGTGACTGAACGTCGGTTTACTGACGAAGAATTGGGCATCAACGGAATGATCGACCTCGTTCAGTCGCAGCAAGAACTGCTCGACTACAAGAGTGGCAGCGAGAGCAGCGCCACCTCAATCGTCAAACACGCCGCGATTGACGAGCCGACAGACGAGCCTGACTTTCAGGCAGCACTCTATCTCACCTATTGGCGATCACAACGTCCGGGTGACCAACTCTCGTTCACCTTCTTCTACGTCACCGAACTCGTCGACGACGTGATCGCCGGCGACGCCGACATCGACGACGCGTTGACGACTGTAACATACTACCCTGAATCGCTCACCGAGCACGTGCAACGTGAGGAGTTCTTCGAGTATCTCCGTGAGGAGGGGGCACAGAAGTGCCAAAAGATCCTCTCGAAGATTGACTATCAGACGTACGCCGCGCTCTTCGATGCTGCGCAGCTCGTCGAGACGACCGATAGCGACGAACTCATCGAGTCCGAGTTCGGACAGACGATGATCGATCGACTCCAAGCGGAGATTGGCGAGTACAAGTACGTGACGACGGGGAGCAAGCAGGTGATGCGAGCAATCGTCGACCGACAGAAGGGTGCATTCTTCAAACGTGATCTCGATGCGTTCGAATCATTTGTCGACGAGCGACTGACGGAACTCAACCGACGCCGCACTGGCGACGAGGAATTCCCCATCGAGGGGCTTGCCGACGAGACGAACTACCGACGGGTAGACAATCGTGACCTTCTCTTAGAGGGTGAACAATGAGCGGCGTCGACCCGAACCGGGAGCAACGCGAACTCATAGAGGCGACCGATGGCCTCTATCTCGTTGACGCGGGTGCTGGCACCGGGAAGACGTTCACCGTTACCCGGCGATACGCAAACATTGTCGCCCAAGATGGCGTCGATCCCGAAGACGTGCTGTTGGTGACCTTTACGAACAACGCGGCCGAGGAGATGCGGGAACGGATAGTGCGTCACAGCGAGTACGGGATGCGGGAGCTCGCGAACGCGCCGATCCAGACGTTCCACTCGCTGTCACACGACCTGCTCGACGAATACGGACACGACGCACCGATGTCCCTCGGGATCGAAGAGACGATCACTGGCTCGACACGGATTATCGAAGACAAAATCATCGAACAGGCGCTGTTTCGTGAGTTCATCGGCCAGTTCATCGATAACCACCCAGAGTATGACGAGTTCTTCACGGCACTGTCGGAGACGTCGGAGCTACTCGATCTGATCAAGGAACTGTCCGCAAAAGGTGTGTTCCCCACTGCGGATGGCTGGTACCGGGACAGCGAGTCACACCTCGATGGGGACTTTGAGGCGTTCGAGACGCTGTTCACCGACCGGAATGAACCACGGAACGGCGGGAGCAAGCAATCGAAGCTTCGAAAGAAGCTCTATCAGTATGGTGAAGATAAGACGTATCTCCCGAAGGCGCCCGCAAAGTGGGACATCCGCGGCGATGGCAAGCAAGTCCCTGCGGACCTCGCTAAACGTGTCTTCGAGGAGGACCGAACGGCTCTCAAGCGGTTCGTCCACGACGTATATCACGCCTATCTTGAGTTCGCGCTTCGGCGGAACTACCTGAACTTCGGGTTCCTTCAGCTGTTCGCGTTCGTGCTTCTGTGTGAGGATCACGACCTCCGAGAGCAACTGGGGTACGAGTACGTGATGGTCGATGAGTTCCAGGACTCCAGTGAGATCCAGTTTAAACTCACGCTGCTGCTTGCCGGCACGAACAACATCTGTGTGGTCGGCGACTGGAAACAGAGCATCTACAGCTTCCAGTACGCGGACGTCGACAATATCCGCGAGTTCGACGATCGGCTCGAACGATTTACCGCGGAGCTGAATCGGGACGTAGATCGAGTCACGTTCCCGACGACGCCGGTTGATGACAAGCAGCTGACGCGGAATTACCGGTCGACGCAGTCCATCTTGGACTTCTCTACCCACGCGCTGACTGCCCGTGCGACAAAGAACGAATCTCTGGATGCGGAGGCTATCTCCGAGCAGGTTACACCACTGACTGCCGATACAGATCGAGATGATAGCTACATCGAGGCGCTCACGAGTGAGGACGAACACGAGGCCATTCTCGCGAAGATCGACGCAATCGTCGACAACGATGATTACGCCGTCGAAGGCGACGACGGCACGTATCGCGCTCCGGAGTACGGCGACATCGCTGTGTTGACGCGAACCCGCGATTTCGGTCGGGATCTGCTCGATACGGCGAGTACGTTCGGTCTGCCGATGGCCTACGAGGGTGGGATCGAGGTCTTCCGGACCGACGCCGCGAAGCTGGTGTTAGCGTGGTTACGTATCCTCGAACGTGACGCTGAACGCGGGTGGGCACTCGTCCTCGAAGAGGCTGGCTACACGATTGACGAGACGAAGACGATCATCGAGCGTGAGGCATATCCCGAAGCTATGGTCGCATTCCGAGAGGATCTACGGGATTTGGAGACGTTCGGCGGCGTCGCCCGACGCGTGTTCGAACAGTACGGCCGTTCCGGCCCGACCGCAGACGTCGTCCTCGACACTATTCAGTCGGTTCACGGGACGACGACGTTCACCCGTGGAGAGCTGATCCGATTCATCGAGGAGGCGATTGCTGATGGGAGTACACACGACGTCGACGCCGGGGCTGGGACGAACGCGGTGACTGTCCAAACGATCCACGCGACGAAAGGGCTCGAATACCCGATCGTCATCCTCGCAAATATGAACGCGAACAAATTCCCGTCTTCCGGTGGCAGCGGAAGCGATATTGCCTACACCGACCCGATTGGCCTCCGTCAGCGGAAGGTGTACTCAGAGGATGCACACGGCGTTCCACACGTCTACGACGACTGGAAGACTGACGTTCTTAATCGCTGCCTCCCACAGAACTACGACGAGGAACGTCGGCTTCTCTATGTGGCTGTCACGCGTGCTGAGAGCCACCTCGTCTTGACTGGCGGTACTGACCCAAATTCGTTCCTCGATTCACTCCCTGTTGATGTCGAAGATATCGACCCCGATCTATCTGCGTTCGACCCAGAACCCGGCGAGCATTCGACCTACACGGTCGATATTCCGGAGCCTGATGGACCGGCAAGCTACTCACCACACACCTTCATCGATGACGCAGTCTTCGAAGGGAATACCGGCGGCCGGGGAATGGAGTTCGGGTCAGACGTCCACGAGTTTGCGGAACGGTATGTTCTCGGTGAAGCAGTCGAAACCGGCGATAACCCTGACAAAGAGCACGTCAAGGCGTTACTCGACTCACTCGAGGGTGAGACGAGAGCCGAGATCGATGCGTTCCTTCCGCTTACCGTCGACGGCGAGAAGGTAACGATCGGCGGCATCATCGACTTGCTCCACGTGACATCTGACCGTGTTGAGATCATCGACTACAAAACCGATCTCACAACGCACGCAGAAGATGAATACCGGAAACAGCTCAGTATCTACTACCATGTCGTCGCCGACCAATATCCTGATCGGTCGGTTACTGCGTCTATTTTCTACACCGATGATGGCACTCGGCACAATATTACCCCTCTCGATAAGGCGGCTCTTCGAGAGCTAGTGGTAACACATAGTGTTTAAATTACTTGTCTCGTGGGTACTGAGCACTAGAAACTCAATGGTCGAAATTCCCAACTCCCTTCGCTCTCTGTTCAGTGCTCCAATTAAAGAGCAGGATGGGACGTACATAGTGGAGGTCCCATCGAGCGAAATCGACTTTGAAGCGTTGTCAGCTGACGAAACGTATCGCGTAGCGATTCTGGAATCTCCTGTCTCGACGGAGTCGTCAGTACAACAGGAGTCACAGAGAGCACCTTCTCGTGAGACTGCGAGCCATTCTTCCTCAGGACCTCCCGTGGAGGAAGGCGAAGTACGTGATGTGACCATCGAGACAGTCGGCGATCAGGGCGACGGTATCGCAAAAGTCGAACGTGGCTACGTCGTGATCGTTGCCGGCGCTCAACCTGGCGACGAGCCAACCGTCGAAATTGAACAAGTTCAGGAGAATGTCGCGTTTGCGAGCATTGTCGATAGCAATCCACGAGCTTTCTAACTGCTGTTCTTTCTGTGGATCAATCTCCTTCTCTGTAAACCATCGGTGTGAGAAGGCTCCGTTCGAGTTTGTCTGATGGAGGTGGTTCTGAAAGTCACGTTCGCCCTCTCCGTTCGTTCACGATGTCACAACCTTCCAAAGCCAAAATTCAATCTATGACAAAGGAACCGATTGAGGTACTCGACGACTTGGCCGACCAGGTCGCCGATGAGTTCGAGGCGTATAGACAGCCGGACGAATTCAAGGATGTCTCGCTCGTGATCGAGAACAGCGACGAGGAACATCCGACGCTGATCGTCCACGTCGATAGGGAGGATGCGGAGTCCTTAGCCGACCGTATTGATGAGTTCCTCCGCGAGCACGGTGCTCGTACTGAACGGGAACGACACTCAGCTACGGATGTCCGTGTGTTAGCGACGGTCGACTGACACCGCCCCTCCAATTTTTTACTGACTGTAAACACCGCTGAAGGACCCTATTTCATTTCCGATCAAGGGGGTCCCGACCGCTTCAGCTCAGGTGGTTAATCTGTACAGACAGATACTCTTGGAGAGCGGTGACCGTTTCTTCTGAGACTGCTGAGGCCCCGAAGTCACTCCGAAATCCGTGTTTGAGTTCGTCACTCTCCAAGATCTCCAGACCACGCTCAAGCTGTTCCCGAAGCGCATCGTCGTCCCCTCGCCGCAGGTGGGGCGTGACGGCGTCGAGGTCGATCTCTTCTGCAACCGCCAGGACATCCCGGAGATCGGTTTCACGCCCACTGTGGAGCTTTGCCGCGACGAGGACTGCCCCATCGATGACTCTAGCCGTCGTCGTTACTGTGCCTCCGCTCACCTCCTGTTGGTGGCTGTGGTCGTACAGGTAGTCGAACGACCACTGTGCCTCCGTCTGGCGACACCCGAGGCCGTTCACCAACAGATCGAAGCCGATCGGCTGTTGCGGCGTGAGCCGTTTTTCGTACTCGATCACTTCGGTGTCGTAGAACCACTCTTTGGCGTGGCTGTCCGTTTCCTCCAAGTCCCGCCGCTCAAGGAACTCGACGAAGTCAGCCTTGGAGTCCGGCGCGACGACGATATCGAGGTCCGTGGAGAAGCGAGCATTGAACGCTGAGACAGCGTACCCGCCGACGAGAACGTACTCGTGGCCCTCTTGGGTGAGTTCCTCGAGCAGTTCGATGAGTGCGTCGCTTCGGTTGGTGAAGCTCATGGCTGTGCCCGTTCTGTCTCTCGATACGTGACGCCGAGGTCGAGGTCCTCGTACATCCGGTCGAGCATCGCGAGCGCCGACTGGAACTGGGCGTAATTCTCGCGCATATACTCGATTGTCTCGGCTCTCGGGATCACCGGGTATCCCTCGACGTATTCGATGTCGAGTGAGGGGCGTGGCTCGAGGACGACCTGTAGCGGTCCGTCCAGCTCGTCTCGGGGCTGTCGCTCAACTGCGGTCGGGATGTCGAACGACTCGAAAAACGCCTCCCAAGCGTCGACGTCCTCCTCACGGACGGCCAGAAACAGTGGATAGTCGTTGGGCTCGCGACCGACTTGGTAGCCGCCCTGGGTCCACACGTAGACGGCGTCGATCCGTGTGAATGCGAACGGCCAGTCACCGAACTGCGGGATGACGTAGGCCTCCTCGATGGATGGTGGACTGACGCCGGCGCTGGCAGCGACGAGCTCTCGTGCTGCGTCTCTCACGCGCTCGTCGACGACTGAGAGGCCGTCGTCATAGCGGACGTAGCCTGCGTCTTCGAGTCGGTTGACGGCCTGTCTCACCGTCTCGTACGGAGTGTGGAGGTGTTGGGCGACACGACGGATGGAGTCACCACTCTCGATAGCGAGGATGACCTGCGCCGCGGTGTCGTCGAGCACCTCGTACATCTGGTGGTTACCAATAATCCGGTAACAGTTAAAAGTCTTACTCGAATGTCCATGAAGCCACTATCTCTCCATACTCTCGAAGGTAGTCCTGATTCCCGCTGAAAACACGTGGAACGACTATAACGAATTCAACGAACAAAACGAACTGAACGAGAAAAACGAATGTATTGAACGCATTCTGAGGAACGAACTGGCGCCCTCTACTAGATGAACAAAACGAGGGGAACGAACGTAACGAACAGAACGAATGAGTTGATGGCAACGAGTGTGTTTACTTCCACGAGCGAAACGAACAGTTGGTTTTAACATCGTAGTAATCCTCTCACCGAGTGAAACACCCTCACCGAACGCACCGAACTAAACGACCAAAACGAACGAAACGAACACAACGAGAGAAACGAAGATAATGACCGACACCAATACTGCACGAATCACGGTGGCGAATCAGAAGGGCGGCGCAGGGAAGACTACCGACGTCATTCATACTGGCGGCGCACTCGCTGCCCGAGGCCACGACGTCCTCCTGGTCGATATCGACTACCACGGGGGGCTCACCTGCTCGCTTGGCTACAACGATCTGTACTACGATACCGACCGCATAACGCTGTTCGACGTCCTCGACTTCGACCAAATGGAGTCGGTGAACGACATCATCGTCGAGCACGAGGAATTCGACATCCTCCCCGCGAGCGAGAAGCTCGCAAACAACAAGAACATCCAGACGTTGCTTGAGGCGCCGAAGAGTCGCGAGCGGCTGGAGATGACTCTCGACGAGCTTGACAAGGACTACGACTACATCATTGTCGACACGCCGCCATCCCTGAACGTCCTCACCGACAACGCCCTCGTCGCGACCGGTAACGTCGTCATCCCCGTCATTCCCGAGAAGCTCAACGCCAACAGCCTCCAGATTTTCGCAAAGCAGCTGAGCTCTCTCGAACAGGCGTACGGAGACATCAATCGGCTCGCGATTGTCTGTAACCGTGTCGAGCAGAACGCTGAGCACCGCGATACCATCGAGGAGATCAAGTCGGCGTACTCCCTCCCAGTGTTCGAGATCCCGAAGCGGACCGACCTCTCTCAGTCGATTGGTGAGGGTGTGTCCGTCTTCGGCTTCGGCAAGGAGAACCAGCGCGTCGAGGATGCACGCGACCTGTTCAACGAGATCGCCGACCTGTTCGACGAGACGTTTGAAAAGACCGCACCTGAGGAGGTGGAAGCATGACCGACGGCTGGGGCGATGCTTCCGGCATCGAGGGCAACTACGAAGAGGAGGACGAGGAGGCTGATTCCAGCGAAACGAGCGAGGTGAGTGAACCGGTGGAAACCAGTTCATCGACCGAAACGACCGAATCGACTTCAACGAGTGAAACGAACGAAACGAGCAAAACGAAGACGAACATCAAGGACGAGTGGAATGGGCGGACGATCTACATTCCCGACGATGTCCTCGACGAGATGGAGGACACCTACCTCGAGTCCCAGCTGAAGCTCCGCAAGGCGGGCCAGGACGAGTTCAAGAAGAACCGCCACTTCTACCCACTACTCGTCCAGTTCGGTATTGAGGCGCTCTCTGAGGCGGATTCTGAGGAAATTCAGGCTCGGCTTTCGGAACTCGGCGACGAATGACCTCGCGCAGAGCGAGGCCCGACAGTAGTTGAGACTGACTGTCTCACTGCACACGGTTCCGATTGGCTCTGCCGGTATCTGATTTATTAGAAACTGATTGAGGTGGAACCGCTGTTAGATAGAGATGCATATTCAGCACCCTGGCTGATGACGAACCCTGTGAGATGGTGTACGACGAGCCCGCCTACCGATACATCGACGAGTAACCCTCCTTTGATATCGCCGGTTTAGAACGCTCCGTAACTCCCAAGATCCGTCTCCGGATCAAACTCATCTCGGGTCTTATCATACGCCAGCTGTCCGACCTGAACCCTGCCAATGTTATCGAAATACTTCGGCTTCACAGCGTTCTCCGCATGATCCGGGCCACGAGTCCCTGAATACATGATCCTGAAATCACTGTCATCAGACCGGAGATCATCATCCTCATCAGAGAAAACCCCTGTCTTCAAAGCCATATCCAGCAGTCTATCCACTTCCGATGATACAACCTGTTTCCGTCGCTCACCACTGCACTGGATTTGAAGGCCTTTATCGAATAACTCGTAGAAAGTGTCGTGGGCGAACTCGGATTTGTGTTCGTCGTCGAACTCAAACTTCTCCTTGACAACCTGGTATACGAGTTGCTGAAGAGGGAACACCGGATGAGTGCCGACCGTGTACTTCAACGGGTCCTCACGACGCATGTAATCCAGTTGCTCGGAGAAGGCTGAGCGGAGATCGGCATGGACGAATGAACCGTTCTCGTGCATCATCCACTTATCCTCGACATCGGCAGACCACACAGCGTAGGTATCAGCGTCACAGTTCCGGCCAAGTACTGAGAAATCCATCTCCACGGTATCATCAGTCCGGGTCAACGTCACATACTGGAACGACAGATCATCATTCTCAATACCCAGCTGCGATTTCAGGACATCTCTGTTGTCCCGTGATTCGAACACTCTCCGTGCTTCGTTCACGTTTTCAACCCAGTCCTTCCGGCTCTCACCGCCGATCTCGCAGCAAACCACGCAGAAATACGCTCCGTTGTACTCCGGTTTTACCAATAGGACATCCGCCGGATTCTCAGCTACGGCTTGCAGAGGATCCACACCGACATACCGGAACCCGCTTTCAGAACGTCCTGCGCCCTCCCGAGGATGGAAACAGGCAGCTGCTGCCTTCACCAGTTTCAAATGCTCTTCCGCCTCGTTGAACCGGGTCTGCAACCGGCGTTCCACCGTATCTTCGTCGAAATCGTCGAGGTTATCGTCAAAATCCTCTTCGAACCGTTCCTGATTCCTGGAGCTTAGATCTTCCAGATATCCGTCATCGAACGTCCAGGGATCCTCGGGATCTTTCATACAACTTCGACTGCCTCAGGATCTGCCTCGATGTGATCGTCAACGAAATTGTAGATACGGAACGACTGATCGATCCCAGTATCTTCCCGTGGATAGACTCTTATTGCGTCTTCCTTTGTCCGGACAGCGGTTTTCCCGTAGTTATTCTTATCCATCAGTTCGGCGTCGAACCCTCGTGAATCGAGGTAAGAGTCGAAATGGACGACGCTGAACTCGAGGTTGCTTGCCTCTACGTTACCCTCGAAGTGACGGATATCGTCCTTCGCAGGCCTGTCATCCAGTTGAATGGCCCAAGGCTTGCTGTACGGCAGGGAAACGTCTTCAAGGAATCCTGTTCCGTTTTCATCGTAGTCCGAAGTGTTGATGATCTGTTTGACGAATCGAAGCCGCTTCGTCGACTGATCGATCAAGGATGCTATGTTGTCAACGCCGCCGTCGATAGCGGTGAACACGCCGTCCTGAGTGATCTGGAATTTGAAGTTGCCGGGTACCTCGAACTGGATGTTGGTAGGGAGGACACCGTACCGGCTTTTCATGTGCCGGTAGGTCTCTAACCCGTCATCCGCCCAGTACCGCATCGTCCGGTCGTATTCAGGCCTCTTTTTGGCCGGGATGTCGGTGTGTATGGAGCGTTTGGCGGTGAACTGTGGGATGATCAGGTCTCGGTGTTCGTCCACCATTTGCTGGCGGAGACGTTCCATCTCTCGTTTCCCGACCCACATCCGGCTCATCGCCCTGTCTTTCTTCAGGTACTCGACCAGGGTGTCAGGGATTTCGTCGGTCTTGTTCGCTGCGGTGAAGAAAATCGGGAACTCGTTGTCCTCCAGGTGTACGTAGTACGGGATGCGTTCGTCGGAGGCCCACAAGAGGAGCAGGTCGTCGCTCTGGTTGACGAGTTTGAAGTGGTTGCTAAGCCGGTCGATGAAGGTTGCCCGGTCGTGGTCGGAGACCGAGCCGATCAAACTGAGTTTGTTGTCCAGTTTCCCAAGATCGACCTCTGAGTTGATGTAGGAGATGAAGTCAGCTCTGGAGGAGAAGTCGCGGTCGATCGCGTCGAGGAAATCCGCTTCTGTACTGGCCATTAGAGACTCTCAGTTGTCTGCGTACCTCGGAAGTTATACCCAAGGAGCAAAAAGCATTTGTTTCGAGGATATGACTGGTTCCCGGCTTTCTCCGGTGTTAGAGAATGGATTTGGCGTTTTCCAGTGTATCGACGAGTGAGGAACGGTCGTCTTCCAGGTCCGAAATCTTGTCCCGGAGTTCTTTCTGGTCGGCGGTCATCGGTTCCTCATCTGTGCGGATGGATTCGATGATGGCTTTCTGGGTTAGCAGGCCTGAGTAGTAGGAGACGATATCGTCCACCTCGTCCTGGGAAAGGATGCCGAGGTTGCCGGCGTTGGATGTGTAGATCTGGGTGGGCAGGGTGCCCGCCGGTGGAAGTTCTGAGGGGTCAAGTTCCGGACTTTCACCGTTGTCGTCAGGGGGTACTGCGGATTCTGAGGAGTTGACTGCTTTGATGACTTGGTCGAGGTCCTGTTCTTCGAGTTCGGATATCAGTGAGCGACGTAGCTTGATTTTTTGTTGTCTTCGCCGGTATAGGTAGACGCCAAAACTGGCTGCGATTGTGACGAGGAAGCCGAGCCAAGTGCCGAGGCTTACATCGGTGATAGTGGACCAGATATCGGCTTGCAGCAGATACACAAGTGTTACCGTTGTTTTTGCTCTCTGTATTTACCAGTTCCTCCACTTGTCTTTTAAAAACAGATTGGTAAACACACTGTTATGAAGGCCTTGTCAGGGAGACTTCTATCTGTACAGGCCCGAGATTTTGTATAGCGATATATGATATACAAATTCCTGTAGTGCGGAATTCCGACGCTAAGAGACTCTAGACCTCCGAATTCTCCCGATGGCTCAATTACAACAAGTGGTCCTGATTATGCTCGTAATCACGACCACTTTGAAGTACCCCGCCGCCGTCGGTGAAGCACGAATGCTGCAACCGCCTCACGACGGCGCTTCCCCCAGGGTAGAGGCACCGAGACCGGGCCCGCAGGACGGTGGAGGGCCGGTGGATGCCTAATCGAGCGCTTTCCACGCCGCTCGACGACAGCTTCGAGCGCTACCTCCAGGACAAAGGGAAAGGCCGCGGTGGGGACGGTGGGAACTATCGACGAAACGCTGCACGCGAGCTCGAGCGGTTCGCCGAGTGGGCCGCCGGCGACCGCGGCGACGACGACTGGACCGGGATCGTCCCCGACGACGTCGACCGGGAGCCCACCTTCAACGATCTCGACGAACGCGTGTTTCGGGAGTACGCTCGGCATCTCGGGGGAGATCGGGGACTCAAGCAGAACACAGTACAAACCTATTACCGCTATATCTCTGCGTGGTGCGGGTGGTGTGTCAACGAGGGATATCTCGAAGCGCATTACGCTCAGCGGGCGAGTGCGATGGCGCCGCTGCCGGAAGACGACGGCCGCAAGCCCGGCGACCAGCAGGCCTGGACGTCCGAACAGCGCCACGCCCTCACCCGCCACGTCGACGAACGGGCCCGCGACGCCGTCGAGGCGTACACGACACTCCCGGAGGATACTGACCCCCTCGACAAGCAGCGAGCGCGCTACGCGGCGCTGAAGGCGGCTCGTAACCGAGCTCTGGTGTTCGTTCTCGCGTACACAGGTGTCCGGGTCGGGGAACTCCTACGAGACCCGAATGACCCACGCCGGCGCGGCGTTCGCTGGGAGGACTTTTCCCTCGACGACGGGAGTATGGACGTCTACCGGAAGAAACAGCAGTGGGACGCCGCGAGTCTTCCCGATCCGGTGATTTCTCCGTTGCGGAGCTACCGTCAGCTGGTGGACCCGCCGACGGACCGCTGGCCGGTGTTTCCGACGTTCGACCAACGGACGCTCGCAGAGCTCGTCCGGGAAGAGCTAGCCGAACGAGGGGAACACCCAGAAGTAATCGACGAGCGACGTGAGGCACACGCCCGGGACCTCTTGCTGGCGCTCGATGAGAATATTCGGCCGCCGTCGATCACGACGGACGGCGCACGGTCGATTCTCCAACGACTCTCGGAGGCCGCGGAGATCGACATCGACCATCCGAAACACGATTATCTTGCTCCGCACGGTGGCCGTCGTGGCATGGGCGAGGTTCTGGTCCGGGCATTCGGATATACTGTGGCGGCCCGATATCTCGATAATTCTGAGGAGATGGTTCGTGAGCGGTACTCGCATATCGAGGCTGGTGAGTTAGGTGATGTCGCTACTGAGGCCCTCGAGGAGATCGATAGTGTACCGCAGTAACTTATTTCGAGTGAGAGGGGTAGACCGTCGCGTCAAACCGCTTTGACAGTGAACAGCGAGTCGTCACTGAGGACGACCTGTATCCGGCGGTGCCAGGCGTCAGTGAAAGCCTCTCGTTGCTGTTCAGTTGCCGATTCGTCGAGAATCCCTTGGAGGTTCCCGATTGCGGGTCCACCGTCAGGAACGTCGCTGACGTGGTAGGTCACTTCGACGGTCTCGTCCGTGTCGGTTCGCCGGAACCGGAACGTCGGCTCTGCCGTGTCCGGGTCGAACGCGTCGAAGACGAGGAGGTCGCGGCGGCCGCCGTAGCCGCCGGCGAGCCCGCTGAATCCGTCGTCTTCGGTCGCGCCAGTAACGTACGAGATGATGCGGCTCATCACGCCATACGCAGCATCGTCCTGCGGGCCGGCCGCCTGCACCTCGATTTCGCTCCGAACTGGATAGTCGTCGGGATACAGGGCGTCGAGCCCCAACTGGACGATCCGGTAGGCGCCCGAGGCAGTCGGACAGGAATGTCCCGCCTCTTTCACCGCGTCTCTATAGGTGATGACGAACGGGTCACCCGGTTCGAGAACGCCGAGGGCCTCCGCGACAGGGTCGCGAATTTCGATCGGATCGACGTCGTAGTCTACCTTCCAATTGGTTCTAGTCTGGGTCTCGGCGGTCGCAGTCGAGTTTGATGTCATGAGTGGTGGTGATGATCGTATCTAGTGGTCAGTGGCGAAGCAGTCGCATCCCGTTGAGGATGACCGCGAGGACGCTGGCCTCGTGGACCAACATTCCCGCGGCGAGGGTGACGTAGCTGGTGAGCACGCCCGCGAGCAGGACGGTCACGGTCAGCACTGCGAGCCCGACGTTCTCGAGGACGTTCCAGCGCGTCGCCTTGCTGAGTTTGACCGCGTAGGGGATGCGGTCGAGGTCGTCGGCCATCAACGCCATGTCTGCCGTTTCGATGGCGGTGTCCGTCCCGGCGGCACCCATCGCGATGCCAACGTCGGCGGTCGCCAGCGACGGCGCGTCGTTGATACCGTCGCCGACCATCGCGACCACGTGGCCGTCGGCTTGGTAGGCCTCGATGACTGTCTGCTTGTCCTCGGGGAGGAGTTCGGCGCGGTACTCGTCGATGCCGACCTCCTCGGCGACGGCGGCGGCCGTCCGCTCATTGTCGCCGGTGAGCATCACCGTCTCGATGCCGACGTCCTGAAGCGCCGTGACGACCCCAGGAGCTGCCTTCCGGAGCTCGTCCCGCAGCGCGATTGCGCCGATGATGTCCCCGTCCCGGACGACGTGGACGACAGTTTCGCCGCGCTCCTCACGCTCGCGGACGTAGTCGGCGATCCGACTGGGGACGTTAATGTCGCGGTCCTCCAGCAGTGCGCGATTGCCGACAACAACTTCGGTGCCCTCGGTATGGGCGATAACGCCCTTACCAGCGACCACGTCGAAATCGTCCGGACCGGGAATCGACTGAAGGCTGGCGTCCGTCTCGTCCGCCTGGGCGACCGCCGCCCCACCGTCCGTCGCAGCAGTCGGGCGCTCGCGGGCTGCGTCAACGATGGCGTCAGCGAGGTGGTGTTCGCTCTTCTTCTCGGCGGTTGCCGCGAGCGAGAGGACTTCGTCATCGGCGACGCCGAATCCCTCGACGTCGGCGACGGTGGTTTCGCCCTTCGTGAGGGTGCCGGTCTTGTCGAAGGCGACGAGGTCGATCTTGCCGGCGCGTTCGAGGTGTTCGCCGCCCTTCATCAGCACGCCCGATCGGGCGGCGTTGCCGATGGCCGAGACGATGCTGACTGGCGGCCCGATCACCAGCGCGCCCGGACAGCCGATGACCAACAGCGTCAACGACAGGATCGCGTTCTGCGTGACTGCATATGCGCCGATGGCCAGCACGATGACGGCCGGCGTGTAGTACTTCGCGAACCGGTCGATGAGACTCTCCGTGGGCGACTGGGCCTCTTGGGCCTCCTCGACGCGACGGATGATACGTTCGAGCGTCGTGTCCGAGCCCGCACCCGTCGTCCGGATTTCTAGCGCGCCCTCCTGGTTGACCGTCCCGGCGTAGACTTCGTCGCCGTCGGCCTTGTGGACGGGGGCGCTCTCGCCGGTGACCGGCGCCTGGTTGACGGCGCTTTCGCCGTCGACGACCTCGCCATCGACCGGAATCTTCCCGCCCGGCCTCACGACGACGACCTCGCCCTCTTCGACTTCCCGGGCGGGAACCTCTTGGAGTTCCCCGTCGCGACGGACGGTCGCCGTGTCGGGCGTCATCTCCAGGAGCTCCTGGAGGGCCGTCCGGGTCTTCCGCATGGTCCGGCCCTCGAGGTAGCTGCCGAGGCTGAACAGGAAGACGACGGCGGCAGCCTCCCAGTACTCCCCGATGACGATGGCCCCGATAGCGGCCAGCGTCACCAGCGTCTTGATGCCGAGTGTCCGGTTCGTGACCTCGTGGTAGGCGGTCTTGGCGATGTCGTAGCCACCCACGATCGTCGCGAGGACGAGGATGGCGGCGCTTGCCATCTCGAAACTCGTGAGGTAGCCCAGACTCCAGCCACCGCCGTACAGCAGGCCGCTCGTCGCCGTGACGATGGCCTTCCGGTGTTTCCGGTAGTACTGCATGATCGATTGAATATTCATGGTGTTAGGCTGGTTGGGGCGTGTACCCCTGGTTTTCGATGGTCTGTGCGAAGGCGTCGGGATCAGCGACGCTGTCGTCATATTCGATCTCGACGCGGCCGGTCGCGTAGTGAACCTCGACGTGCTGGACACCGTCGACGTTCGATAGGGCGCGTTCGACGGTGCTCGCACAGGTCGGGCAGTCGAAGTCGAGGACGCGGAACTGGGTTGTGTCGCTCATTACAGTTTGAGGTAGTGCCCGTACCCCAATAAGTATTTTTTAGATGATATGTTTGAATACAGATATAGGTGATTGGAACAGTCAAACGGGTTGTCTAGGGCTTTCGGTATCGCGGACCCAGCGACCTGAGTTCTAAGCAGCGTCCCGCTAGCTTTTCCCGCCTGCTCATACTCAGTTCTCGTATGAGTAGTTCCGGTACCGACCACCGGCTTGAGGACATCGCGGTGCGAGACACCCGGGTTTCGGACGCCATCGACGAACCGATGCGGGCGATGATCCTCGATATCCTCTCCGCGGAGGCGCTGACCGCAACTGAGGTCCACGGCCGTTTGGAGGACCGCGGCGTCGACCGCACGGAGAACACGGTTCGTCATCACATCAACGAGTTACGGGATGCCGGTCTCGTCGACGTCGTCCGCTTCGAGGAAGGGCGCGGTGGGACGACGAAGTACTACCACGCGAATACGATCGTCCTCTCGTACTCGCTGCCAGAGTCAGCTGATGACGCTGTTGAGGAGATGATCGAGGCCGTTCAACCCCAGATCAGGGACTCACTCGATACTCTCACAGAAGACCACGACGACGCGATAGCGGAGATCGTCGCAGATATGCAGCCGTGTGAGCACTGTCAGACCCAGAAGTACGAAACCTACGTGCTCCTGACTGTCCTCCGCCGGGCGTTCGTTCGTGCGCACCGAGATTCTTGAGCTTGCGCCCTGTACCGCTGTCAAGGCCTCACTTCACCGTGTGTTTTAGTTATCCGGCGATATCCCTCATACACAGCTGGCAATCCGAGGGGAAGTGCGAAGACTCCGAACCCGAGTAGGATGTATCCGGCTACGTGCCGGCGTCGCACAGCTAGAACTGTCGCGGCGACGCCGACGAACGCAATCAGATAGGCAAGATTACTCCAGAGCACGTTGTACGAGGAGCAGTATAGCCAGCAGACGACCGTGTAGGAGGGAGCGTTCCAGGTCGGCGGATGAAGCTTCGGCCAGAAAAACCGGCAGTATGTCGTCCAGCTGAGCATCGCGAGCGCCGGAAGTCCAGCAAGCCACATCGGTGTTCCGAACGGCATCCAGTCTCCGAATCGTCTATAGCCAGCGAGGAACAGCGCGGGAAAGCCGATAATCCACAGCCAGATACCGATAGTGTAGGTCACCGGCCAGTGTTCGATCCGGGGCTGTGCAATCGGTAATCGTAGAGACTCGGGCAGCGTCGCCCACGGGAACGAGGGATCGGGAACGGGATTCGTGAGGAACGCGACCAGACAGAGTCCAGTCCCGATGAGGAGCCCGTATAACCCCACCGTCGTGTATCGGTCAAGCCACGCTGGAAGTTGCGGACGGGGAGACTGTTGACGGTGGTCGGGGTAGCCGGTCATCCTTCAGATTTGATGTCTCGTCGTAATCAGGTATCTCGTTCGAGTGCTTCGCGTCGCTGTTCGTATTCCTCGTCAGTCAGCTCCCCGCGAGCGTAGGCAAGCCGAAGCTCTTCGAGTGCCTGGTCCGAATCACTCGCAGCTCCCGTAACTGCGCGATAGATGAGGTACCCACCACCGACGAGGGCAGCGAGGAACAGCAGCTGCATCACGATGCCGACGATGAACATCCAGCCAGGCATCGTCCCGTCGCCCCACATGTGACCGCCCCACATCCCGCCCATCATCGGACCAAACCCCATCATCCCGAAGCCCATGAAGAACAACGGGACGATGAAGACGGCACCGATGATAACGAGGAGGAGCGTAACAAGTCGCGTATCGTCTGAATTTGTCGGCATATTGTGATCCCTCCCTGAGTTGGGGTTCTCAGATTATACTACGCACTAACTATTCAATGCGGTTGTGCCTTTGACCTACGTGTTCCACCCGCCACAATTTTTTTGAATACCTACTCACCACGGCTCTGACCCGAACTATCTGAAGGAAAACTACAATAGATGATCCCTTCGAACTGATACCTATGGTAGCGACGATGATTGGTGGCATCTCCGAAGCTCTACGTATCGGAGTGGGCTTCCTCTGGACGGCAGCGTGGGCGATCATCATGGGCCTCACGATCACGAGCCTCGTCCAAGTCTACGTCTCCAAGGAGCGGATGGCGCAGGTCCTCGGCGATGGCGATCTGAGCGGGCTCACCAAGGCGACTGCGTTCGGCGCGGCCAGTAGTGGCTGTAGTTTCGGCGCCGTCGCCATCGGGAAGGGGTTGTTCAAGAAGGGGGCGCACGCGGTGAACTTCCTCGCGTTCATGTTCGCGTCGACGAACCTCATCGTCGAACTCGGGTTGATGATCCTGATTCTGCTCGGCTGGGAGTTCCTAGTCGCAGAGTTACTCGGCGGACTCATTCTCATCGCCGTGATGGCCGTCATCGTTCACCTCACGCTCCCGGAGAACCTCTTCGATGAGGTGCGAGAGACGCTCAACGAGCGCGATTACGAGGCGGGCGTCACCGAGGATCCAACCTGCGGGATGGAAGGCAAAGACGAGTACACGCTTACGACTGACGGCGGTGAGACGCTCAAGTTCTGCTCGCAGGGGTGTATGGAGACTTACCGCCAGGAGATGTCGAGTCGCGGTGGGTGGCGTGACGAGTTGCTGTCGTGGGGTGGCTGGTACAAAGTCGGGAACCAGTACCGCAAGGAGTGGTCGATGATCTGGAAGGACGTCATCGCCGGCTTCCTCATTTCGGGGTTCGTCATCGTGTTCGTCCCCCAGTGGGTGTGGAACACCCTGTTCATCCAGGGCGACGGGCTACTTGTGACTGCCGAGAACGCGATTATGGGCGTCGCCATCGCCGTTATCAGCTTCGTCGGCAGCATGGGTAACGTCCCGTTCGCCGTCGCGCTGTGGGGCGGTGGCGTCAGCTTCGCCGGGATCATCGCGTTCGTCTACGCTGACCTCATCACGATTCCCGTGCTGAACGTCTACCGGAAGTACTACGGCTGGAAGATCATGCTGTACATCCTCGGCGTCTTTTTCGTGACGATGGCGTTCACCGGCTTCCTCATGGAGCTGCTGTTCGACGCGCTGGGAATCGTTCCGGATCTGGCGGGCGGTGAGACGGCGACGGAGCAGACGTACTTCAAACTCAACTACACGTTCTATCTCAACCTCATCGCGTTCGCGCTCTCCGGGTTCCTGCTGTATGTTTATCGTCGCGGTCTCGGTGCGCCCGGCCAGTACCGCGACCCCGTCTGTGGGATGCGGACTGACGACAGCGAGCCATCGGCGGCGCACGACGGCGAGACGTACTACTTCTGCTCGCAGACCTGCAAGGAGACCTTCGGGGAAAACCCGGACGAATACGCCACCGGGCATCCGATGGTGATGGAGGGACACGACCACTGACGGACAGCTCGTTGATGGTTCACAGTCTCGATTGAGTACGTCAGTCGTGCTTGGACACATCCGCTGACGCGGCCATACTGAACACGCTACCGTGACTCTTGAGCAGAGAGAATTGGAAGCCGAATTTATGTTACCCGCCTTTGAATTCTGACTGAATGTACGACCGAATTCTCCTGTCGACCGATGGAACTGTTGCGTCTGAAGATGCTGAAACGCATGCACTCGAGCTCGCAGCCGCTCACAACGCAGTCCTCCATGTGCTCTACGTCGTTGACGAGGATGTCGTAACTGCGTACAGCGGGGACGAGTACGTCGACGAAGCCGAAGGTCCCGAACACGGCCTCGAAGAACACGGCGAGGAGACGCTTTCCGAACTCCGACGTCGAGCCGCAGAAACCGATGTCGATGTCGAGACGGCAATGCAACATGGCCGCCCCGCTGAGACCATCGTGGACCACGCAGACGACTGTGACGCCGATCTCCTCGTGCTCGGTACCAAACGCCGGCCCGACGAATATCGTGCGTTGCTCGGAAGTGTCACCGACCGCGTCCTTCGGCTGACGACGCGTCCGGCAACCGTCGTGAAAACAGAAGTCAGCGAGTAGGAAACGACCGTCCGTTACCGTCCATCATCTGGTGTGAGACGGGCGCGACGGCGGTCAAACTCCTCGCCGTCGATCTCGCCACGGGCGTACCGCTTTTGGAGGACGGCGAGTGCGCTATCCTCAGCGGGGCCGTTCGATTGCGACCGCGTTCCCAGCCAGTAGATGAAACCGAGGGGGACGGCGATGAGGAGTGCCATCCACAGGAGCCCGAACAGCATCATCCCCCAGCCCCAGCTACCCCATCCGGCCATGTGGCCGTCGTTCCACATCCCGTCGTGCCACCCCCACATCATTGCATCTGGGACAGTCGCGTGTGTTAGCGCCATTCCGGCGACGACGGCCAGAGCCAGCGCTCCGACGACGATGAGTCCCAGAGAACGAATCCCGCGTGCTTGAATTGGATTTTGCATTGGTGTACTCCCAACGGTCTCGGCGTGGTTAGCCGAGGATGTATTCGAGGGCTGGGTAGCGCTCGACGAGCGTCTCGCCGTCGATGTCGTAGTTCTCGATGTACTGGTCGAGTCCGAGGATGCGGCCCGCGGCGAACGCGGCGACCGCGAGGAACACGAGCATGTACGCGAAGTCCCCGTTGATGAACCCGTGGCCCATGTCCCAGTTGCCGAAGTAGAACATGAGCATCATGAGCGCGCCGAAGAACGCCGCGAGGCGGACGAACGCGCCGACGAGCAGGCCCAGTCCGATGAACAGCTCGCCCCACGGGACAGCGACGTTGGCGAATTCGACGAACCACGGCGTCGAGCCCATCCACGCGAACAGGCCCGCGAGCGGGTTCCCGTTGGTCGCCGCGACGTTCGACAGGTAGCCGCCAGCGCCGAACTCGCCGGTGATCTTCGTGAACCCAGAGTACGCGAACGCGTACCCCATCATGAGACGGAGCGCGAGCACGAACCACGCACTGAGACTGTGAACTTTCCCGCCGACGGTCAGGCCGCCGACTCTGCTCTCGAGCTGGTTCATGCCGGAGTCAAGTGTGGACATAGTTATTGCACCTTCAACTATCAGTACGGAGGCAGAGACGATATAGTAGCGAGCCGGCGTTCTGAGTCAGAAAATCGGCGGGCTATATTACGCTCCTGTCGCGAGTAGAGACGTGTGACCGAGGAGTCCGACCCGTCGGAAATCTTCGCTACACTCAACGACGAGTACGCTCGCGACATCCTCGTGGCGACGAAGACCGACCGACTGTCTGCGAAGGAACTCAGCGAGGAATGTGACATGTCACGCCCGACCGTCTCACGCCGTGTCACCCGCCTCGTCGAGCAGGGCCTCCTCGAGGAGTATACGCACGTCGACCCCGGGGGACGACACTACAGCGAGTATGAGGCGCGCCTCGAACGCATCGAAATCCTCCTGCAGGCGGAGGGCTTCGACGTCAACATCGACATCCGGCCTGACCCCGCCGACCGGATTACGACCATCTTCGAGGAAATGCGGGGAGACTGAATCATGGACCACACGCTATTCGTCATCGGCAAACTGTTCACGACCGCGTTAGCACTGGTCATCGCATATCAGGCCTATCGCGGGTACCAACGACATCACACGCAGTTACTCCTGTACGTCGCCGCCGGCTTCGCATTGGTCGGGCTTGGCGGCCTCCTTGAAGGCGTCCTCTTCGAACTCCTCCAGGTGTCGATCTTCGAAGCAGGATTCGTCGCAGCACTCGTCACCGCAGCCGGGATGCTGTCTATCCTCTACGCCCTGTATGCCCCGAATCCATAAGGATTCAGGACGCCCATTCGACAAGCGGCCTCTGCGCGTCGTGCCCGGTTCGAAGCCGCTACTGTTCGGACTCCCCTCGTTCTCGATAGTGTAGCGTCGCAGTGGGAGTTATATCCATATCGGTCGTACCATATCGTATGATTCGAACACTCGTCGGTGTCCTCGGCGCTATCTCAGCGCTGTTCCCGGACGAAATCGTCGAGCTCTTCGAGAAACTCGCGATTTCGAATCCAGACGAGGGAACAGTGAGAGGGTGGATACGTCCAGCAGTCCGGTCGGAGGGTGTTCTGATAGCTGCGCTTTCACTCTTTAACGGGCGAGCATACGCGTTGCTGATGAATCTTACCGGCGTGTTCGGCGCGATAGTCCTCTTATTTCCCGACCTGTATCAGAGATTTGCCACCGCGTTCCTGTACGAGCGTCCAGAGTCGATAGAATGGAACGAGCGATTCCGCTTGGGCATTCGGGCTATCGGCGCACTCTATGTCTTTTTAGCGGCGAAGACGTACAGGGAGCGTCACAACGATACTTGAGCCTTCTCGCTATTGACACCTGGCGCATCCGATGTCTAGTTCGTTACGGCCGCAGGTATCGCTTTGAATCTAAAGTTTGAGCCCCACGATATCAGTATGATCGAAGGGGAAATCCGCTAAAGAGAGGAGGCCGTGTGTATCCCTGTATGACGACGACGATCATCGTGGAAGGCATGACGTGCGGTCACTGTGAGCAGACGGTCGAAGAGGCCCTCGAAGAGGTATCCGGCGTGACTGACGTGACCGTCGACAGGGAGAGCGAACAGGCGAGCGTCGATGGTGAGGCAAATGTCACAGCTCTCGTGGAGGCCGTCGAAGACGCCGGGTACACCGCTTACGCCTGAGAATCGCGCGGACCACTCCGAGACAACGGCCAACCGTTGTCTTTGAAGCTTCGCTACGCTGGTCCTGCTGTACAGTTCAGTGGGGAAGATTCAGGGGGCCAGCGGATCCACCTCTACAGAGAATATGGGCTATGGACGACCACAAAGATACAAATGAGAATCTCCCTGGAGGGGAACACCAGCAGGACGACAGCAGTCACCAGCACGAACACGGCGAGCAGGATGAATCGGACGCCGAGTCGGACGAGCAGCGGGTAGAACAGGACCTACTGGAAGAAGAGGCACACCCTGCTGCGGAGAGTGAGACAGTGCTCGACGAGCAGCACGAGCACGCTGGACACGAGGGCGAAGGACACGACCACGGTTCCCATGAGGGCCACGGTGAGGGGCATGGCGGGATGCACAAGGGCCACGAGCAGATGTTCCGCCGGCGCTTCTTCGTCTCGACGCTCCTGTCGATCCCAGTCCTGCTATACAGCGAAATGCTGCAGGAGTGGCTCGGGTTCTCCGTCCCCGCGTTCCCGGGCAGCGAGTGGATCAACCCCGTCTTCGCGGTCATCGTCTTCGCGTACGGTGGGATGCCGTTCCTCCAGATGGCGGTACCGGAGCTGAAAGATCGGTCGCCGGGGATGATGACGCTCATCTCGATGGCGATCACCGTCGCGTTCGTCTACAGCCTCGCGAGCGTGGTCTTCCCGACGCAGTCGGCGTTCTTCTGGGAACTCGTCACCCTGATCGACATTATGCTGCTGGGGCACTGGATCGAGATGCGGTCGGTGCGACGGGCCTCGAGTGCGGTCGACGAACTGGCGAAGCTGATGCCGGACACCGCCGAGCGGATTACCGACGGCGGCGACACTGAGGAGGTCCCGGTGAGTGAACTCTCCGAGGGCGACCTCGTACTCGTCCGGCCGGGTGCGAGTGTCCCTGCTGACGGCGTCGTCGAAGAGGGAGACTCCGACGTCAACGAGTCCATGATCACGGGCGAATCGAAACCGGTCTCGAAAGACCCCGGCGACGAGGTCATCGGTGGGACGATCAACGGCGACGGCAGCCTCCGCGTGCGCGTCGGTGCGACGGGCGAGGAGACGACGCTCGCGGGAATCATGCGCCTCGTCGAGGAAGCCCAGCAGAGCAAATCCAAGACACAGGTACTGGCCGACAGAGCGGCAGGCTGGCTGTTCTACGTCGCCCTCGCGGCGGCAGTCGTGACAGCAATCGCGTGGACGCTCGCGGTCTCATTCGACGCAACGGTCATCGAGCGCGTCGTCACAGTGCTCGTCATCGCCTGCCCGCACGCACTCGGGCTCGCCATCCCCCTAGTGGTCGCAATCAATACGTCATTGGCGGCTCGCAACGGGATGCTGGTCCGGGACCGTATCGCGATGGAGGAGGCGCGGAACCTGGACGCCATCATCTTCGACAAGACGGGGACGCTCACCGAAGGCGAACACGGCGTCGTCGACATGGCGACCGTCGAGGGCGTGGAAGAGGACGACGCTCTTGCGCTGGCAGCAGCCGTCGAAAGCGACTCCGAACACATGATCGCGCGAGCCATACGCGAGGCCGGCGACGAGCAGGACCTCACCGCACCTGACGCGACCGACTTCGAGGCGATCAAAGGCCGGGGCGTCCGTGCGAACGTCGACGGAAATGAGGTGTACGTCGGCGGGCCAAACCTGTTAACCCAACTCGATAGCGAGATACCCGACCATCTCCGCCGCTTCGCTGACGAGGCGGGACAGAACGCTCAGACGGTGGTATACCTTGTTCGTGAAGGCGAGCTGATTGCCGCGTTCGCGATGGCTGACGTAATCCGTGAGGAGAGTTTCCGTGTCGTCGATACCCTCCACGATCTGGGCATCGAGGTGGCGATGTTGACTGGGGACTCCCAGGATGTCGCCAACGCTGTCGCCGACGAACTGGGCATCGACACGGTGTTCGCGGAGGTCCTCCCCGAAGACAAGGACGAGAAAGTTCAGGAGCTTCAGGACCAGGGCAAGCTCGTCGGGATGGTCGGCGACGGGGTGAACGACGCGCCGGCGCTGACGCGGGCCGACGTCGGTATCGCGATCGGGAGCGGCACCGACGTCGCCGTCCAGTCGGCCGACGTCATCCTCGTCCAGAACAACCCGATGGACGTCGTTCGGCTCGTGAAACTCAGTAAGGCGAGCTACCGGAAGATGCAGGAGAACATCGTCTGGGCGGCCGGCTACAACGTGTTCGCAATTCCGCTCGCAGCAGGCGTCTTGGCACCGATCGGGATTCTGCTCTCCCCCGCTGTGGGTGCGCTCCTGATGTCGTTGAGTACAGTAATCGTCGCGATCAACGCTCAGCTGCTCCGCCGCGTGGACCTGTCCATCCCCGAGCTTCCAAGCGGGACACCAGCGACTGACGCACAACCTGCAGACTGAAACGCTCCCGATCGCTTCGGAGCTTCTTTCAATTGAGTTCGGTTGATGGACAGCAAATGGCGACACTGCGTGATTTCGGTGGGTATCGCTATGCAGTCACCGATTCCACAGTTTTCCCGAGGGATACGTAGTTTGGTATACACAGACGCTTCCTCTGATGGGCTACATTGTTGCACCAGCACTAGGTTTATACCGCTTGACGGACTTCTTTCCAACATGAGCCTCGAAGAGACAGTTGACTACCTCGCCGAGGAACTCGACCTCGAGCGAAGTGAACACGTTCGCGAGGTCGGACAGTCGGTCGCCGAGCTTCGCGACTGATCAGAACATTTCTCTGAAGTCCCGTTCGACCAGTCCGTTCTCCAGATACGTGAGGAACTCTTGTTTCGTTGGTCCTTGACGGTCAAGTAGATCGTCCCGTCCTGCTCGTTCGAGAACTGCCTGCGCGAAGTCCGTACAGTGAGATTCGTGCTGCCCAGCATACTCTGTGAGGGCTTCTCTCCAGTGCATATCCAGCTCGAACTCGGCTAATCGGATTTGGATCCCGTCTTTCCGTTCGACGACGTCGACGTCCAAGTCTTCGAGTTGCTTGAAACGGAGGTTGTTCCGGCGGACAGTAATGAGCCGTTTGGAATCGACGATATAGGGATCGACCCACTCTCGCCAGGAATCGTCGTCGACGTGCGTTCGTGGCATCTCAAAATCCGGGTCCACACTCTCAATACAGAACTGCAGCATCGCGATGCCAGTTCGATGATTCGCATTCGGGAGGGAATGTCGGAGGATCAAATTCGACATCACCTCTCCAGCGACGGTCGGAAGCGGTGCTTCCCAGGAGACGTGATCGAGTGCCTGCTGGATCTTTTGTGGTTCGAACTCCTTGTAGAGCCGGAACTCATCCTCATCTCGAACATCGACCGCGGCTTCGAGCAACTCTACTAATCGGAATGCGACAACCTGCCCAGCACGGGGGAGGTCACGAATACGGTCGCTCAGCCATTCCTGATCAAAGTCGATATCTTGCGCTGATTCGATCTCTGAATCGCCTTCGTAGAGCACATAGACCGGTGTTTCAAAGGGGTACCCGATGAGCTTTGTCGACTCGTCGGATTGCTCTCGCTGAGACAGGATCTCTGCCACCGATGCCGAGCTAAATTTGAGGGAGAAATTCTCGGCCTGTGGGTGGTGATAGAAGACGAGCCGAGCCATCTTACTGTGGATTCGTGGGAAGTGGGTAAAGCAGTCCCGCTTTATAATGATTCTACGACGTAGTGGGTGCGTTCACGTCTTCTAAATACTGACTTTCCCACTCACGTCGCGCCTCGATTTCCCGCAATCCGCGCTGCGTGACCGTGTACACGTTCGTCCGCTTGTCGAGTTCACCCTTCTCCAGCAGTCCTTTGTTGACGAGATCGTCGAGATTCGGATAGAGGCGGCCGTGGTTGATCACCTGCTCGTAATAGTCGTCGAGTTCGTCCTTGATTGCGAGCCCATGTGGTTCCTCGAGCCCGGTGGTTACGTACAAGATATCCCGCTGGAACCCAGTTAGATCGTGCATCTGCCTGTTCCCTATTTTTGAGGGGTGGCATATGTTCTCTCTGATACTCAGAGGCGAATTCGGTGTGACTGGTCAGGAAGACTACGTGAGAACTTCGAACCTATATATAGCGGACGGGAGAAATCCGCGATGGAATGTCTGACCTTATCGTCAAAGCAGCCGTGAAGGACGCACTTTCGGACCACAACGTCTCGGCAGATTTCTACGACGCCCTCAACGAAGAGGTCGCCGAACTGCTCGACGACGCCGCAGAGCGTGCCGAGGCCAATGACCGGAAGACGGTCCAGCCCCGCGACCTGTAGGCCTGCGTAACGCAGCCAACCCTGTCACTCGAACGTAGCTTTTTGAGGTTCCTGTTCAGAAGTTAGGCAACGGAGATGGCGGACGCACCGGATACCGAACGGCAGGCGGTCGAACCCGATGCGAGAGAGGTCCTTAGCGTGTCCCAGCTGAACGATCGGATTGCGTCGGTCGTCCAGGACACGCCTGCCCTCAACGGCGTCCGCTGTATTGGCGAGGTCACCGACCTCCACCAGAACAGTACGGCGCTTTACTTCACGCTCACCGACGGCGATGCCGAGCTCCCCTGTATGATCTGGGCGAACCGTTACCGGGAGATGGACGCCGACCTCGACGACGGGACCGAAGTCATCCTCGAGGGAGATATCGACTACTGGGTCGAAGGTGGGAAAATCGATCTCAAGCCGTGGGAAGTGATCGTCGTCGGCGACGGTGACCAGGCGGCTGCCGTCGAGCGACTGCGAAGCGAACTCGAAGAGCGTGGCTGGTTCGGCGACGAGCAGAAACAGCGCCCGCCGGCGTTCCCGGAACGGGTCGGTGTTGTGACCTCACTCCGAGGGGATGCTCGGTACGACATCCAGAGCGCGATCCACGAGCAAGACCCTACCGTCGACATCCTGGTGAAGGATGCGACCGTCCAAGGGTCAGAGGCCCCGACATCTATCGCGAACGGGATTCACCATCTGGACCGCTCCGAGGACGTCGATTCGATTATTGTCGGGCGGGGCGGTGGGAGCGATTCGAACCTCCAAGCGTTCAACACCGAGCGGGTCGCGGAAGCGATCTTCACCGCGAACACCCCGATTGTCACGGCAATTGGCCATACTGACGACCGGCTAATCGCGGATCGGGTAGCGGATATGGCCGCGATCACACCGACAGCGGCCGGCGAGTACATCGCGAAGTCTCGGAGTGACTTCCTGGCTAGCGACATTGACCCGCTTGAGCAACAGCTTGAGGCCGCGTACGAGACCTTTGAACGGGAGCACGAACACGAACAGGAACTGGCCGAGGCAGTCGAAGAGGCGACCGCGCCTGAGGGTCTGTCGCCAGTTTACTACAAGGCCGCAATTTTCGTGCTGCTGGTGCTGTTGCTGCTCATTACCGCACTCTGGCTGGGGGTGATCTAAGCGATGGCGAAAGACTCGGACATCAGGAGTCGGATGAACCGCATCGAAGAGATTATCGACCAACTCGACGCGGATGAGGTGTCACTTGATGAAGGGAGTGAGCTGTACGAGGAAGGGCAGGAGTTGCTGACTGAAATCCGCGAGCGACTCCACGAAGGCCAAGGCGAGGTCATCGAGATCGAATGAAGAATGGGGACAGTATCGACTGTCTCTCTACATTAACCAACAGACTTCCGTTGATCACGAGCTTGTTGGTTAAGGTCGCTGACCACGGCTACCCTTCAGGCTTAACTGCGATGTCCTCCCATCTCGAACCGTTCGGCGAGAATTCCAATGTTCCATGAGACGGTTCTGATATTCGGCGTCTACCTACTCGCGTGTGGTGTCGCGTGGATCCTCCACGAGTCCGCACACTACGCCGTCCACAGGCTCTATGCGGAATCAGTCTCGTTCGGTGTCAATCGACGTGGCCCATACGTCGACGCCGTTTACGCCCCGTCTGCTCCGACGGTCGCTATCCGACTCGGTTCGATCGCACCGACCCTCGTCTATACCCCCATTGTCGTATTTGGCATCGTAGCCTATCTCTCGTCGAATCCAGTTCCACAGCTGGATCCAGTCGGGTGGTCGCTTGTCGTCGTTCCCCTCGTGATTTTGACTTTTCCGAGTGGTTCTGATATCCAAGCGTGTCTCAACGCCTCAGAATAGCGTTTCTTAACGTGTATTCGGTCTGCGTCAGACAAACACTTCATTAGTTACATAGTCAGATTTTAAGAAATTCGTTGGCCGTCAGTATTTAGTAGATAAGACGCAAGTATGTGTAAATGTATCATGGCACAAGCCAGTCCCCGCAGTACCCCCCGTGAACCTGATACGGACGAGCGGTCCTCCGTGTCAATTGAAGCGTGGTTGGAGGCGGTCAGTAGAGAACTGGATCCCGCCGAGTGCGAGGACCTCTCCGAACTCGGCATTTACTCGATCCACGAACACAGCAGCGCCCGCACGATCACCCTTCCCGAGAATGCGGACGAGTTCGAGGACGCGACGACGGTAAAGCAGTACTATTTCGAGGGCGAGGGGTGCCCGCTTCTCATCGTTGCTCCGCTGCAGGTCTAAGTCGCCCCTGTGGGTCGTAAATCAGCAGTCGGTGTCGTCTTCTTTGTGGTCGGAATAGAACTGGATGAGGTACTGGAATCGGGCTGTATCACTCGTGAATGAATCGAGTTCTTCCTGCAACCACTCGTATTTGTCCTGCGGGATTCGCATATTGATTCGGGCCACATCGTCGCTAACATCCGAGCCGGAGTTGCTGGCGCTGGTTGCTGTGTCCGCGTCTGACATTAGTTCCACCCAAGCTATGCGGTCGCATATATCCCGGTAGAATGAGAACTTCTCTAGAGAACTTGGAGAACTTTGAAGATCTCCAAATTCATCCAAATTTTCTGACCTCTTTTGGTCGTGCTATCCGTTTCCACAAACGATGTGTGCTAAGGTCCCCTCCGGCGAGACGCCGGCCAGTACTGAGGAATCGACGTCCGTCATTCGGATCATCCACAGGTCCATCGGCCCGATTCTGCTTGCGCTCCTCCCGCTGATCCTGTTCGTGGGGACGGCGGCCGCACAGTCGGATCCGGGGAGCGCATTCTGCGACTCGAATATGGCCGACACCATCCAGAACATCTTCACCATCATCCAGTTCGGTGGGCCGCTCATCGGCGGCGTCCTCGCGCTCGGCGCGACGGTGGCGATCCCGTTCACCCGTCGCTCGGACTGGAAGAAGGAGATGAAATCTGTCCGGAATCAGGGCCTGCTCTGGGGCGTGATCGTCGCCCCCCTCGGGACGGAGATCGTCCAGTTCATCCTGAACAACATCGTGGTCGGCGGCACGAGTTGTGGGTTCTAACTACGCAACAGGATTCGCACTCGTCATGTCCGCCGTCCTCGTCGCATCGACAGCCGCCGTTCCGGTGGGCGCCCATCCCCCGAATAGTACTGACCACGGCGTCCCGGAGGAGACCTTTCACAAACTGTGGTCGGGGGATCAAGACGGTGCGACCGACGGTGCGAATCTGAGTAACGGATCGGCAGTCGAGCAGCTTGGCGAGGGGACCGATGTCCCGTTCGATTCGCCCCCGCGGGCAGTCGAGCGATGGAACCGGGGCGACCACCAAGAGTTCCCGGCGACCAACAGCTCCGTGTCGATCCATCCACCAGATGCGGACCTCACCAGCGACCAGTTCATCAAGGAAGCCTATACTGAGGTGTTCGCCGTTCAGCCGTCCACCCGAGCGCGCCTCTCGTCGTCCAGACAGCCGCTTTACGTCGCTCCAGACGGGACGCTCCGCGGGACCGTCGATTACCGGGTGGCAGTGCCGCCTGACGACACCTCCGGCGATCGACGCGTCTACTGGAGTCTGGAGAGCCACCAGGTTGAGGAGACGAGACTCCTCGTCGACGGCGACGAAGAGACGACAGCTGGTGGTTCCCACACGCCGGCACTGTCGTACTCCTTGGATGGATACGCCGGCGAAGACCATCAGCTCACGCTCCAGGCGAACATCTCGGTCCGGCTTCGGAAGGAGGTCGAAGTTTGTACCGCCCACAACGACGAAGGCGATTGTACCAACTGGGAGAGTTCCGTTTCATACCCGACCGAGACCGTCACGGTGACCGATTCCATCGAGGTCACGAAGTACGACCTCGCGGTATCAGGGTTCATCGCGGAGTATCCGAACGGTGATCTCGGCCTCGTCGTTTACAAGAACCAGCCGTGGCTCGGCTACCAGTTGCCCAACGGTGACGTCCGAGGTGTCTGGCGGTTCTACTCAGCCCGAGACAAGGACTGGGATACGCTGGTCTACAGCTCGGACGACGGACAGCGGACCGCCCACTCACCGCTCCATCCACTCCAGGTGAACGCGTACCCCATCGAGACGGGGCCGACGCCGTCGCCCCGCCGGAACGTGACAATACTGGATGTGTACGGCACGTCGACGTCGCCTCCGACGCTCCCATCGAACGTCCACTTGGACGTTCTCACGGAGCCGTACACGGCCAGCTACGGCATCGCGACGCGGGCCACGACCGACGAGCAGCCTGAAACCGTCCGTGCGTGGGGACTCGTCAAAGGTGTCGAGGCAGAGCGGCCCGCCGATGAGTTCGCTCGAATCCAGATCTACGAGAGCAACCTCACCCTTGGGGTGGTGAACCAGACCGAAGACACCGTCACCGTCCGGGTTACGCTCCTGAACGCGAATACCGACGCACCAATCAACACCGCCGAACGGGACGGCTACGTTGTCGTCAACGGGCAGCGGGTGAACACGACCGGGAACGGAACCGTTACGATGACGATTGAACGTTCCCCTGGCGGTGTGTCGGCCCGATACGAACCCGGCCACTGGTGGCTCAATCCTCCCGGCTATACCGGCGACTCGGATACCGTCCTGCTGCAAGGCTCAGTGCTCCAGCTGGTGTCGACGCTGTTCCGGATCGGCGTTCCCGTCTCGCTGTTCCTCCTTGCAGTGTTCTTCATCGATCGGATTACAGGGTGGCGTATCTGGCCCCCGTGGAGGTCACTATAATGATCAGAGAACATTCAGAATCCCATGACCGGAATTCGGAACGGTGGATTAGTCGACGCCGTCTTTTGGCTTCGTCTGGAACAGCCCTGCTTGCAGGAGTAGCAGGGTGTTCCGGAACCGATGGTCCCGGCAACCAGACTGAATCCCCAACAGGTTCGTCCTCAACGTCGCCGTCTACAGATTCGGTATTTGAGGAAATCAGCTTCGCGGGACCCAACCTCGTGGTGACGCTGGCTGATGATCACGACGTCGACCAACTCAATCTGATTGGTCCAGATGGTACTACGTTCGAACAGTCAACCGTTACACAGGGAGCTACAAGAGTCGAAATACAGATCGTCTTCAAAACTGGTGGGACGTACTCTGTCGGCGAGTACGAGTTAGTCGCCGTTTCGGGCGAGACATCTGAGTCGATGTCGCTGGAGATCCGGCCCGATATCCAGATAGCCGATGTCGAACCGGAGTTCGATGAAGATGATGGCTACAGTAGTGGTCGGCTCTTTGTGACGGTCGAGAACATCGGTACTGGTCCCTCCTGGGTGTATAATATTGGCTTCCGGAATGCGCCGTATCGGAACGCACCTGAGGTCATCGAAGGAGACGGCGTTGCCGATACAACGTTCGAGCGTCCGGAGGCGAGCGAAGAATTCCTCAGCCCCGGTACTGAACGGGAATTCCTGAAACAACGGGGTGTTCTCGTCATCGATGACAACGACGATGTCTCATGTGAGAGTGATACTGCAGAATTAACCGTCGTTGTTCAGACCCCACACGGAGATATTGAGCAACCGATTCGGGCAGAGCTGTCCGGTGGATACCATATCGACGACCAAGGCGCGATCCAACACCCGTGTAAAGATGTCCAGATTGAACTACTGGACGGGGGTGGAGAAAATGCGTAGTCCCGTTCGATTCCTAATTCGCTCTATCGTCGTCTTCTTCGGGCTACTGAGTACGGGCACTGCTCCGGTTTTAGCTCAAAGTGACGGGGGCAGCGATGGCGGTGCCCTTGGAGACATTATCATCAACGCTATCCAAGAACTCCTTGAGATACTTTTCAGCCCCATAGAGACCGTCATCGAAAATCACGGTGATGCAGTCTTGCGGACAGTGGTGGGTACTCCCCATCCAGATTCGGTGTTCAATCAGCCGACGAACGCAGCGTGGCCTGGAATTTACGACTACTACTGGGAGATGATCATCCCGCTTTCGCTATCGCTGTACGGTCTCTCGCTTGGGATCGTCATTTTCCTTGAATCGACGAGCCACTTGTTCAACGGATACCATCGCTCGAAGCTCAAGAAACGCGCCTTCGCTGGATTGCTCGGTATCTTATCGTGGTGGTGGATCTCAGCGCTCTCGTTGCGATTTATGGATGCATTAGCTGGGTTCCTCGTCCCCTCGGTGTCAGAGATCTCGCTATTCCAGACGCTGTCGTTCACTGGAATGGGCGTGCTCGGCACAGTTGTTGCTCTCTCAACGAATTTGCTCTTATTCGTGTTGATCGGTCTGATTTATCTCGCGAGACAGCTGGCGCTCTACCTATTCGTGTTCCTGATGCCACTCCTCATTGTATTCTGGATCCCTGGCGTCGGGCCGTTCGCCCTAGTCTCGAAATTCATGAAGAAGTTGGCCGGGTTCTACGTCCCTTTCCTGTTTATGACGGTCCCAGTTGCTCTCCTGTTCCGTCTCGGGGACATCTTGGGAACGAGTTTCGGCCCTTCAGCTGGTGAGTTCGGGGCTTGGTTGACGGCACTCGTTATCCCGCTTCTCGCCGTTGCCTCTCCATTTGTTCTGTTCTGGCAGGCCGGGGCGTTGTTCTTCATCGCCGACAGGGCGGCCAGACATATGTCTGCTGAGAAGGCCCGTAGTCGGTTGTCTAGAGGACGTGAACAAGTCCAATCGGCCAAACAGGGTGGGAGAAACTTCGTTCGAGGAGTGCGCGATGAGCCCGCAGTCAAGAGCGGTGGCCAATACGTCTTGAACTCTGGTGATTCGAGAGCCCACTCTACCGGCCAACGACTCAATACGACTGGCTCTCGCCTCCGTGAAGCGATCACCGACGGCAGCGGTGGAGGGGGAGGAAACAGCGGAGGCGGAAACCTCGGCGGCGGAAATGATGATTCTACGGCCGGCTCCACCACCAGCGAGGATAGTAGTGGGAACGACGGAGGCGAGGAATTCGATCGAGACGATGCGTTCCGGGACCCCCAGACTCGGAACCGGAATCCAGATTCAGCAGATGACCCGCCACGCTATATCCACTAACAACCCATGAGCTCCGCAACTGACCCCGCGAAACGAATTCCGAAGTCGCTCGGTACCGACACCCAGTTCCTCGGGAAGTACTCGCTGACGGACCTCGCCGTCGCCGGTCTTCCCGGTGTACTGGTAGTCCTGGTGACGCAGGTCGTTATCCCACCGTCACTCACCGTTCGTGGCATTCCGGTGTCCGCCCTCACGATCCCCCTCGCAGCGATTGCGATCGCCTTCGGTGGGCTGTTCGTCTACCTCACGCCCGGCTACACCAACAGTCTCGACTGGCTCGGTCTGTTCGTGAACTTCCACCGCAGCGAGACGGAGATCGCCCACGAGGAGGCGAAGGAGTACACTCACGTCGAGCGCGTCTACCCGCGACACAACGCCATCGAGCGGACGGATCGGGCCCTTGTCGGAGCCGTTCAGGTGTCGCCACCGACGATGGCGCTCGCGACCGACGAGGAGTGGGCCCAGAAGGCGGAGGCCTTCCAGGACTTCGTCAATACGACCGTCGAGTTCCCGATCCAGATTTACTCGACGACGCAGGCGTTCCCCGCCGACGAGTACGTCGGGCGGTACGAAGACCGGTTGAGCGACCCGGACGTCAAATCGAACGAGAAACTCCAGGCGCTCATCGAGCACTACGTCGACTGGTACGACCGGGAGCTGGCGCAGCGTCAGATGACCATTCGCGACCACTACGTCCTGATTCCGGTACGACCTGAGGAGGTCCGATACGAACGGGCCAGCCTCCTCGAAAAGCTCGCTGGGATCCCCGTACTGGGCATCCTCATCCAGATTGTCACGGCGCCGCCGGAGGAGGAAGAGCGAGCCGCGATGCTCGAGGAACTGGACGAGCGGCGCCGGCGGGTCGAGCGCGGCCTCCGCGGCATCGAGGGGTGTGACACGCGCCCCGTTGATGCGGCCGAACTCACCCGCCTCATCGCGGAATACTGGACCGGCACGGAAATCGAGTACGGCGACCCCGAACAGGTGCTTCGAACGTCCCCCGTCATCAACAAGTCATGATTGGAAACCTGCTTCCGTTCACCAGCTCGGATAGTTCGGAAACCGACGACGAGGCCCCCGACGAAGAGGGGGAAGATGCTGAATCACAGTTTACCGTGGACTACGAGGCCGACGGTGAGGCAGTCGACGGCATCCCCGAGATCCATCAGACCGTCGTCTCGCCGTCGAGTATCGAGCGAACGCCCAGCGCCCTCCGGACTGACACCCAGTGGGCGCAGAGTCTGTGGGTCGGTGAGTATCCCGATGCTCCGATGGATGGCTTCCTCGAAAAACTGTACGCGGCCGCCGAGACCCAACAGACAGATGTCAGCATCCACATCGATCCTCGTGATACGCGAGAGACGTTGGATTCGCTGGAGAACAAGATCGAGGACCTCGAAGCCGACTACGAGTACCTGACCGAGAAGCATCGTGCGAGCGCCCGGGGCGTCGAGAAAGACCTCGAGGACCACCAGGAGATGTACGACGTCCTTCGGAACACGACGATGCAGGCGTTCGACGTCTCGATGTATCTCACGGTCAGGGGCAACGATCGCGAGAACATCGACGCCGAGTCGGTGTCGACGACAGCCCGACAAGCGCCTGCGAATCTGACGCCGGTGACGCCCCGGTGGTCACAGCTGAAGACGTTTACCTCAGCGAGCCCGATCGCCCTGGATCAGTTCAACGAGACGCTCGACAGCAAGACGCCGATGCTCGGCGGGGCAGTCGGCGCGATGTTCCCCTTCGTTTCCGGTGCGTTTGCGGAACCCGGTATCGAATACGGGACGTACGCGCTGAATTCGAGTCCACTCATCCTCGACCGATTCAAACGGCAAACCGGCTACTGTATGATGGTTATCGGCCGGCTCGGCGCAGGCAAATCCTTCGCGACGAAGCTCCGGCTCGTGCGGCGGGCGATGTTCGACGAGGATACGGTCGTCATTATGCTCGACCCGATGCGGGGGTTCGCCGGCGTCAACGAGGCGCTCGATGGCGAGCGGATCACGGTCGGTGGCCGGCGGGGGCTGAACCCGCTGGAAATCAAACCGACGCCCGACCACGTCCTGCAGGAGGTCGACGACATCGACCCGTGGGGCGAGCAGATCAACTGGGTGATGACCTTCTTCGCGACGTTCTTCGAGCACGTCGCAGACCATCCCCTCGGCGAGCGCAACCAGACGCTCCGGCGGGCCGTCCAGGAAGCCTACGAGAAGCGCGGGATCACACGCGATCCAGAGACACACACCCGGGACTCGCCCACCATCCACGACATCATCACGGTCCTCGAAGAGATGGTCGAAGATCCCGAGGAGTACGGCTACGTCACGGATGGGGAGCAGGAAGCCGTCCAGTCCGATGCCCAGTCGCTGCTGAAGGATCTCCGGCCGTCGTTCCGCGAAGGCGGCGAACTCGAGAATCTGGCCCGCCCCTCAGAGTTCGACCTCGATTCGAAGGTCATCTACCTCGATCTCCACCAGGAGGAGGGCACCCGTGGCCGGGCGGAGACCAGCCTGATGATGCAGGTGCTGTTCAACAGTGTCTACGAGCGGGTCAAGCAGACCGACAAGCGCGTCGTCTTCTGTATCGACGAGGCGCACTACCTGATGAACGACGCTGTCTCGCTGGACTTCCTGGAGACGGCCGTCCGACACAGCCGCCACTTCGATCTGAGCCTCGAATTTATCACGCAAACGGGGGGTGAATTCGCGCTGACGCCGGAGGCACGCACCATCGCGAACCTCTGTTCGCTGACCGTCCTCCACCGCGTCAACGAGGAGAAAGAGAAGATCGCCAAGTGGTTCGACCTCAGCGAACGGCAGGTGAACTGGGTTACCTCCGCGAAGGCCGGAGAGGACGAGGACGGCTACTCGGAAGCGCTGGTCGGCATCGACCAGGAGGGCTGGTTCCCACTCCGAATTCGGGCGAGCGACTACGAGGCCCACGTCATCGACGGCGGCGCTGCGGACGTGGCCGAGCTCGAGCCCGAATCGACGACGAGCGTGACGAATCCAGATAGCCGACCCGCCGGCACGCGTGCCGACGGCGGTGAACCAACTAGCACTACCTCTCAGGAGGATGACTGAGCTGACCCCGTCAGAACGCCCGGCAGTGGCTAACGGCGACGAGTACATCCGGATCACTCCCTCCCGGAGCGATCTCGCGCCGGAGACCGTAGTCCGCCAGCTGGCCGGCCTCCACGGCCTTGACGCTGGCAAAGACGGATTTCTCGCAAGTATCGGTCCCTTCAGCGATCCGCCACCGGTGTTCGAGTTCCTCGCAGTGAGTGAGGGGGCAGACGAGCCGGTCGAGTTCTATTACGGGGCCGACCGCCGATTAGATGCCTTCGAGGAACGCCTCCGGACGCTGTATCCTCCGACCGTCACGTTCGAGCGGGTCACCCTTGACTTGGAAACGAAGCTACTCCCATCGACAGCAGACCCATCTCAGGACCACAGTACCGGGAGAGACGATAGCCACGGAATGAATCCCAGGACACCTGAGGAATCCCCCGGAGACCCAAATTCGGATTCAGAGCCCGTGACTCTCTTCGGTTCGACGGGGCAGGAACCGGTCGGTGATGGCGGAAGTGTGCTGTCGGAGAGCTCTACGTCGCAGGACGAAGACGTGGATCTGTTCGAGGCCGATTCAAGTGACGAGTCCACAGCGGCTGGTCCGTCCGACTCCGAACTCGATGCCGATCACCAGCCGGCCCATACGCAACCGACCGTCGATGAGACGACCCCACTGGGAATCAGTTGGCACGGGCAGGCTACCCGGCGGGAAGACTGGATGACGACACTCCCCCAATTCACGAATACGGAAGACGACGATGACGATCACGCTCGGGCCCCGCTCGCGTCACTCATCGATCAGCTGACCCGGGCCGAACACCCGATCGCCTTCCAAGTACTCTTTCAGCGGAAATCGAACTGGACGCACGAGGCACGAGAGCGCCAGCGGAAGCTCCGTGAAGGCGAAGACCGGGTCGTCGACTGGTTCTTCGGAGAACTCCTCGGAAACACGGAGAACGAACCACAGAGTCCGTCGAACACCGGGCGACAGCGTCGGTATCTCGACATCGGTGGGCGGGAGCGAGTCGAGGCTATCGACGAGAAGGAGCCACAGCACACGTTCACGGTGAATATGCGGGCACTTTCGCTCGTGGCTTCCGACCGACAACGAGAGCGGGTTGACCATCGTCTCGACGATATCGGGTCGGTGTTCGATCACCTGAACGGGCCGCACTATCGGCTCCGACCGAAGCGCATCCGCCGTGGGCTTCGAAAGGGGCGGCGGGCCAAGAAGCACGCCGACCGGGTACTCAACGCTACGTTGGCTACAAAGAGCGACTGGCGGAAAACCCGCCCCGATCTCGTCCTTGGGCCGGCTGAGTTGGCGAACTTCGTGGTCGTTCCGCCGGCGACTGGCCTTACGACCGAGGGCGGGCGGGGGTCCGACGCCGAACCCGAGAGCCGGACGCCCCTGCCACTCCCGGCGCAGGACCACATGGATGCATTCACGGACTCCGGGATGGCGATCGGCCGCGGTCTCGGGGAGGACGGCACGCCCACGCCGGAGCCGATGCGGATTCCCCCGCATCTCCTCCCGTTCCACGTCGGCCGGTTCGCGAAGAGCGGCGCCGGCAAATCGGTCGCGCTGATCAACGACGCGCTCTCCCTGTACGACCAGACCACGGGCCCCGTGTTCCTGATCGACTCCAAGGGCGGGAACCTCCCAGAGAACTATATGCGGGCTCACGGGAAGCGGTTCGGCACCGAGGACCTCGAAGAGAACGTCCTCCACTTCTCGGTGCCCGACATCCTACCTGGGTTCGCGTTCTTCGACATCACGCCGGCGCTGGAAGATGGGGTTCGTCGCGTCGACGCGATCCAGGACAAGGCCGACCACTACGAAGAGCTCATCAAACTCGTGATGGGGCCGGAGCGGTACGAGGACGCCATCGCCTCGCCGACGCTCATCAAGTACCTCATCAAGGCGATGTACGACGAGGAGTACGGCCTCGAAAACGGGCACTTCCGGCAGGATACGAACTACTTCACCCACGACCAGTTCGAGCAGGCGGTGACCCAGTTTCACGCCGCCGGGCCACCAGATTCGACACCGGAAGATGCACCGCGAGCCAGCGACCCGCAAGTCGCGGAGAAGCTGGAGCGACACCTGCGCTCGAACCCGGCGACGTTCTCGAACGTCGTGAGCGGCATCAGCAACCGAATGGATTACATCACGCAGGACGCCCACCTCCGACGGATCTTCAACAATACCCAGTCGCAGTTCGACTTCCGCGACCTCCTCGACGAGGACAAGGTAGTCATCTTCGACCTCGGCGATCTCCGCGACGAAGCCGCCCGCGTGATGACCGGAGTCATTCTGACGCAACTCTATGACGCTGTCAAGCGTCGCGACGGCGACGAGCTGGCCCGCAAGCCGGACGACTACGTGGCGAACCTGCTCATCGACGAGGCGTCGTCGGTCGTCGTCTCAGATACGCTGACGACACTGCTCGAAAAGGGGCGGGAGTTCCGGCTGTCCATCGAACTCGTGACGCAGTTCCCCGAGCAGATGAAGGAGGCCGGCAACCGCGAGGTCTACCTGAACGTCCTGAACAATATCGGCAGTCCCCTCGTCGGGAAGATCGCCGTCGACGCCGACATCGCCGAGGCACTCTCACATGAGGCGATGGATCCCGTCGAGTTCAAGAATCGGATTAGTTCCCTCCCGCGTGGCGAGTGGATCGCACAGCTCCCGAGTCCGGAGTTCGGCGAAACCGGTCCCGACCCATTCAGTATCGAACCCCTCCCGATTCCGCCCGGTCATCCCGATAGCGAGCAGCCTCTGACTGGTGCGCAGGAAGAGCGATTCCAGGATGCCCTAGAGGCCGTTCACGAGCATACCCGAGAGGATTACGGGGTGGCTGGCGGGACGACCGTGGAGAGCCGTGACGCTGCGACTGACGTCGCTCTGGAGAACGCGGATGACCTACCGTTGGAAGTCGCGATGGCCCGTGCGATCCGCGCCGTCCAGCTGTCGAACGAGGTCCGCGAGACGAACGGCTGGGTGTCCGTCGAGGACGTCGACGAGGAACTGCTCTCGCGCATCGAGGAAGGCACCATCGAGGCGCAGGGCTACGAGACACTACCAGAAGTGCGGGAGGCGTCCTCGCTCATCGAGGTCGATCTCCCGGACGGGGCATCGTCGGTGCAGTGTCGGCTCACAGACGAGGGTGAGCAGGCAGCCACGCCCGACACGTCGACGTCACCGACCGGCGGGGGCGAGCACCACGACACAGTCCTCGAAGCGGTCGAGCAGTCGCTCGCAGCGGCGGGCTTCTCTGTGGAGGTCCTCGATCAGAACGGGGAGTCCCGCCCCGACGCCATCGCGACGCATTCGGATCTCGACTGGGAACTCCAAGTCGAAGTCGAAACCACCACGCACGTCCGCCCGGCGAAGGTTCTCTCGAACCTCCGGAAAGCTCAGGAACAGGAGCGAATCCCGCTGTTCGTCGTCGCAGACCATAACGATCAACCAGCCGGCGAGGTCGCCGACCGGCTCGCGAAAATCCTCAGCGAGCCGCGAAATCAGCTTTCATCCGGTGAGACGCGGCTGTATACGATGAACCACAACGTCACATTCAACGGCGGTGCGCGAGCCGCGGATGGGGTGACAGCCGTCCGACCGGCCACTGGCGGCAGTCGCCACACCCGCTGGTTCAAGCGGGATGGGGCGTTCGTCCTCGAGGATAGTGCCGGGGACCAGCACGCACGGATAGACTCCTTCGACGCCGTGTCGAAAGACCAGTTCCCTGCGACGTACAGCTACGACGCCGATAGCGAGACATACACCGTCTTCAGGCCGGGAGAGCTCCCCGAGTCCTACGAGTCTCGCGAGGCATTCGAAGCGGAGTGGGTGCCTGTCAAGCGCCCGTTCGTGCCCAGTACCGACCTCCCGATCCCTGACTACACGGAGCGCACGTATGCGATTGCGACCACCGAGAGCGACCAGACGCTCGACATCTACACGCCAGACACGGAGACGGCCACCGCCGTTCCGGCACTCGTGGACGCGATCCAGGACAGGACGCTCCATCCAGCAGGGGAACCCCCGGATGACTCGATCGATTCCGACGCGCAAGAAGACAACGAGGTGGACCCGTACGGCATTCAGGCATTCGTCCAGGACCGGCTCACTGAATCCGACGACGGGGTTGTCGCGGTTGCTGAGGTCTACGATGCCTACGAGCAGTATGCGGCGGCCGGGGGATACGAGGTGAAGCCGAAAAACCGATTCACACAGACGCTTCGCGACCACGCTCAGTTCGAGCGTGACAAGAAGTGGTTGGACGGCCAGACGCGGCGGTGTTACGTCGGAATCGAGTTGTCCGACGCCGGCGACCAGGAGGGACCAAGCGATGCCAGTGCGTAGTCGTTTCGCGCCCGGTCAGGAGGTGCAGGAGCACACGAGATGACGCTCTCCGAATCAGCTATCCGCGAGTACTACCGTCGTGCCAACCCCGTCTACGAGGCACTGGCGACCGTCAAGGACTACCCGACCATCGGGCTGAACGACTTCGTCGGATGGTACATCAAACGCGACCACGACGACGTCGAGGCGATCAAGGCCGGGTATCCGCAGCGCGGGCGGGTTGCCCGCCTCGATCGTGACTACGACGAGATCCACGACCGCCTCGAACGGACGCTCTACGCCGTCACCACCTACAAGACACCGTCCGCCTTCCAGCAGTGGGAACCCTGTCGCTACGACGAGTCCGAGGAGACGACTGTCTGGCAGGATGAGCCCCCGACCCCCGGGTATGCCGACCTCCGGGCGGTTCCCGCCTGGGGCGATATCGACCTCGCCGACGACATCAAGCCCCAGCGAGGCGACCTCAATGCCGAGACACAGGCGCTCGTCGAGCGAACGCTCGACGCCTACGTCGACGAGTATGCGACGCTCTACGGCACGCGGGACGCGGTGTATGCGTTGGACTCCGTTGGGGGCGCGTACGTCTTCGGGGCACCGGAGGCCACGCTCCCGATTGCGGACCACTTCAGCGAGGATCCGGATGCGCTCGAACGAGTGTACGACGAGTTCCTCGACCGCTCGAACGTATGGCTCCAGGAGGCAGAGGCCCGCGTGAACGAACGCGTCGACGGCGCCGGCGACGTCATCCAGCCCGACTGGGTGAACAACAAGAACCGCCAGTACAAGCCGCCACTCTCGATCCACGCCGATCACGATGCCGTCGTCACGCCCATCGCGACCGACGACGTCCGCTACGAGCTCCGTCCGTTCGAGACCGTCGATGACACCCTTATCGAGCAGGCGGTCAGCTGGGCTGATGATCTCACGCGAGTCGAGCACACGGATTGTGTCGACTCGCTGGTCGCGACACTCTGGCCGGATCTGTACGAGGACCACGACGGGTGGCGGGCAACGCTGAAGGCGTGGGTCGAAGCGGAGCGTGAGCGGGAACGTGAACGTCAGCGACAACGTGAGGCGGCGCTCCAGCGACGTGAGGAGCGGTTGGCAGAACTCGACGGTACCCTCGAAGGCCGGCCCATTTCGCCGTTCAAAGAGGACGTCTACGAGGCTGTCGAGAACATCGATATCACCGAGATTGCCCGTCACTACGCGAGCGATGCCTACGATACGGATCCAAACCAGCCGCGGCCGCAGTTCGATCCGTGCTGGCGCCACAGTGAGAGTGGTCAGTCCTGTTTCGTCGACGAGCAGGCCAACACCTTCGGCGATTCAAAGGTGAACGGTGGGGGTGGGCCGGCGAAACTGATGGCGCTCGCGACGGGGATCGTTGCCGACGCCGATGCGAACCTGGATGGCGAAGACTACTGGGCTGCCGTCGACGAACTCCGGAGCGTCGGCTATGACATCCCGGTGTGGATCCCGGAGGCTGGATCAGACCGTGTCGACGGCGGGTCCTACGACCAGATGCCCTTCTGGGCCGTTCGGAAAGCAGCTGTCGCGCTCGAGGTTTGTCCCGAGGACGCGTTCGTCGATCGTGAGGGAGAGAATGGAACCTACGAGGGATTCCCCGGCTACGAAACATACAACGAGACGCTGGAAGCCATCGAAACAGCAGGGCTGAAACACGGTCGAGAGCGAGTTACCCCTGATGAGAACGCGGCTGGCGATGAATCGGAGCCAGCCAGTACTGCCTCTGCGAGCGACGAGCGATCTGGTGACCTAGATCAAGCTCATCTTCGCGAAAAGAACCGGCTGTTGGCAGCGAAGGTTGAACGTCTCGAAGCTAAACTGGAGGGGAAATCAGAGCGAATCGAGGAATTAGAGACGGAGGTCGACCAACTCCGAACGGAACTCACGACCGTCCGCTTCGAACGCGACCGTCTGGAGGCCGTACTCAAAGAGCGCGGGTTCGGTCAGGAGCCGAGTCAAGAAGGCCGGGAGGAACAGTCGCCTCTTGACAAGGCAAGGCGGGTTCTTTCGTTCGGTGAATAGATTTACCACAATCCCCGGTGAAATTCTCAGTTGCTGATAGTCTGTTTAGGCCGTGTGTATACAGCGCGCGCATCGGTCACACGAAAGCGTACGTGAATGACCTCCAAATCAGGAGAAATAGTGTTACAGATTCTTCGCGATGTCATTGAGCTCCTTGGTCCGGTTGTCGGTGATTCGCTCCGCCGGTGGTTCCTGATCTTCCTCTTCCTCGATCGGGAACAGGGTCTGTAATCGGTTCTTCTGACGCTCCACACCAGGGTGAGACAAGTCAATCGTAACCGGATGGTCCTCGTTGATATCCTTGTTAGCGAGATTGTTGATTAATCTCAGAGGCAACGGATAGAACGTATCCAGCTCTGCATCCCAGTTACTGCCGTCGTGCAGATCCAAGATGATAGAGTACACCTTCTCGAACTCGTCGTTCTTGTATTCAATCTCGTCGTTGACTTTGAAATTCAGGTATCTTCGTTGCTCAACAGAGGCTCGGGACCGGGCTAGTAGACGTGGACGTTCCAAGATAACTTTCGCATCGTAGTTGACCTCGGGGCTGTATCCCCGGTGCTCTCCTTGTCCTTGCAGCCATTCGAGGAACTGGATTTTCGCTCTCTTGTAGTCGGTCATAGTATTCGAACAGGCCTCTCACACCGTAGCGCTCACTATCGGGTTCAGGCATAAAGAGTTTCTGTAGAATTGGCGTTTCAGGCCGTCTAGGCCGTTATTTCGCTAGTAGGCTAGGAGGCTAGTTTCACTAGTTTACAATAGTCGGACTAGTCGGATCATTACTTCCTAAGCGAATTCCCGAGTGATGGAGGGCATCTACCGTAGAACTGTACCTTGAGCACACGCCTCTCGAAGAGTACATTTATCAGAATAGCTACCGGCATCATGTACAACCTACTTCATGATGGACACGCAGGCAGGTGTCACCAGTCGTATATCTCAGCTCTGCCACGAGGAATACATCGAACTTCTGAGTGGGCTCAATAACCGAACCGCCTGGAATCGAGAAGGCGATCTTGGGTACGGGAACCAAGTCGTGTCTGCCGCACACGACAACCGCACTATTCTGGAGCTAATTCAAAATGCTCGAGACGCGATTGTCGAGAGTGAGGAAGAGACCAATGGACGAGTCGCAGTTATTGTGGGGCCAGAATCACTACTAATTGCCAACTCCGGTGAGCCATTTCATTTAGACGACGATGACGTGTTCGAGGCAGTCACATCTCTGGGACGTTCTGCCAAAGCAAAGGAACGGGATTCGATCGGGGAGAAGGGAGTCGGACTAAAATCGATTTTACAGCTGAGTGAAGCATTCAGCATTCACTCAAGCGTGGACGGTGAGGATTTCTCGGCTACGTTCTCTCGGGCGAAGAGTGCGCAAATGGTTCTCTCGATGTATGAAAGATTACTCGATACCGATTCTTTCGTCGACCGTCTCGGAGTCACCGAGACCCAGTCGGATTTCTTAGACACAGGCCGCTTTTCATTCTCCGATCAAAGTGTCGTCCCGGATAGTATCGATATAGACGAACTGGTGGATCAACTCCTCAATGAGCCGAGACAACCGCCGCCGACCCCTGTAGATATTCTCACAGACATTCCCCGGATCTCCCTGTTCCGTTATCCGTTCCTACAGAACGATACTCAAGCGGACTCAACGCCACTCCAGACACATCTCATTCGGGATAATGTATCGAGCGCGAACCTCTCCAAGCGAGTGGATCCTCAGTTAGCTGACTGGCTAGACGAGTATCGGGGTGATTTCTCAACGGTAGTCGAACTCGAGTACTTGGATGACCAGTGGCGTGATCTATTGGATCATATTGAGTCGGTCCTCACGACATCTGACAAAGAAGGAGCGGCAACATTCACAAACCGGCGTTCGTCAGAACCCGTGGATCGCGCTGCATTCTGCGAACGACGTCGGCGCGAATTCTGGGAAGAGTGCACTGATATCTCACCTGAAACGCTGATTCTCCTTGAAGAGATCGAAGAGCTCGACCTGATTCAGGTGACGCACGACGAGACAGGACAGCTTCAGATTATAGATCGGCATCAGGTTTGCATAGACCAGGCTGATCAACGCTCAATAGACGAACACTCCAATACGACTCGCAGGTCAGTCGATTATACGGTCCAGACCGCCGACGGTACCTCGCAGACTCGTCAGTATAGACGCTACACTCGAACATATGACGAGATTGTTCCGAATGACGACCAAGACGAACGGGACGAGATCCACCTACTGTTCGAACGGCCCCCCGAATCGACGGATGACTGGAACCCATCGCCAAAGCCACTCTACCTCCACTACCCGATAGAGAAGGCTACGACCCCGTTCCCGTTCGTCGTCCACGCACCATTCCGGGTCGAGTTCGATAGGCAGTCGCTCGCTGACGACCAACAAAATCTACAGATCCTTGACCGGCTTCCAGACTTAATTGCTGACGCCGGGACAGACTTGGCGAGGGGCGACGAGAGAGGAGCAAGCAGGGATGGATTCAGGCAGTGGATGCCTTGGATGACGATGCCGTTACGCGGGGAACCCAGTTCGGGTTCCGGGACGCCTCTAACCGAGAGCGTACAGGAGGCGGTCACGTTGCTTCAGGATTCTCCGATTGTTCCGACCGATGACACGGACGCACAATGCCCTCGGGATACCCTGCTTGATCCCGAGCGCATTCGAGGGTTCGAGACCCTTCGTCGAGACGCGCCCGAAGCACCGTTACCAGCCGAGACAGTCATTGAGTCGGGAGACACCTGGAGTCAACGTGTCTCTACATTACAGGGCGACACCGAGCATACATTTCGCCAGTGTGCGAGGAGGCTGGGCCTGACCGAGGTTCTGGAGCGTCTTTTCGACGATGACACCGGTAATGCCCGAGGCTGCATCGATATTCTGTGTGAGTACTGGGGGCTCAGTGGAAGCGCTGTTTCCTCTGGTAGGTGGGCGGTACCAGTTGAACGGGTTGAACACGCGGAGGCGTACTTCGAGACGATCTGTTCGATCCTCACATCAGCCTCTGAAGGTGATGAACTCGACTTAGACGACGATTCAGACGTGAAGCGAGCAGCGGGTCGGCTCGGGGAAAAAAGAGTCCCCCTCATACCCGCCGAAGCACACCAGGCTAACGACACTGATGCCTCTAATGGTGTCACACATCTCGTTCGTGCTCGCTCTCGCGGAGACACGCGGCAGGGACACGGAGCACAACGGAGCGAGCGTATTGTCTTTCGCCGAACCGGGAGTAGTCAGACGTCTGAGTCAATTATCTCAGAACTTCCATCCCCACCGACGACACTCCCCGTGTTCGTGGTCCCGTTCCGAACGGAATGGATCGGGCCACTCGAGAGTTTCAACCGGGACTGGGGGACCAGAAATCTGGATAGCCCTGCAGAATTCTACCGACGGGTTGCTGCAGAGGCTGGAGGATATTCGGGGGAGAGAACTTCCGATTCTAGCGTTATCGGTTATCTCTCGACACTCTACGAGACGGTAACACGTGGACAGATAGCGAAGTGGCTTCATCCAATCCCCAATCGGAATCGTCGATTCGACGAGGTAGAGGCCACATTAACTGGTGCCAAGACGAACAAATTGCCTTCCGACTACGATGACTATCTTGAGCGGCGCTACACCCAGCAGGTTGAATTGCCAATCGGACACCAGGACGGGCAGGACGAAACGCTTCCTGCCGAACAAATCGTATTCGGGACCGAATGGGTAAGCGAGTTCGAAGCAGCTGCAGATATTCTAGAAGGAATCGATTCGAGTTCAGATCGATTCTTCGACGCAGGGTCACACGAAGAGTCCCGAGCAACTACGTTTCGGCGATGGGCAGCGGTCATCGAGAAGGCGTCCAGCGTAACACCGTCCGAGACACCGACACTCGCGGAACCAGAAAGCGACTATTGGCAACGGGTGTTTGGAAGTTGGTCAAGTAGCGAGGGGCTCCAGCGGGTCTTGCGTCTGGACTTCCTGATTCATCTGGGCGTACAGATCGGCCCTCGAATCGATTGGCGATGGGTGTTGCCGACCAGAGGAGACGACGATCGTGAGGCAGGTACAATTAGCGTTGCCGATGCCCAGAATCTCGCTCGCGGAGAACCCCTCAACGAAGACGACGGATTCGACGTGCCAGACGAGGTTTTAGATACCTATACCGACGTCATGTGGCGGTCAGACAATCATCCTGCATTCACCGCCACCCACTCAACGGGCTGTGGAAACAACTGGCTGGAATGCGACGAGGAAACATGGGCTGCAAACGATTCGCAAGAGGCACTTATGCCGGTCTGGTGGTACTTCCCCGATCTACCTCAGATATCTGATGGTCGAGCTCGCGAGAAGTATCGGGACGCAATCTTGCTCCTATGGCCAGACCTTGCCGAAACAGTCGCTAACAGCGCGTGGCTCTGTAGCAACTGGCACTCGTTCAGCGAAAGCCCAGACGGGGCTGCTATCCCCAGCCTCGGAACCGTGCAATTAGCTCAAGCAGAGCTCTGGCCTGTCGACAGCCAATTCGAAGATGAGGGCGGGAATGACCGGCTTACAGTCGAGGATGGGACGACAGCTTCGGCAGAGAAATTGATCTTCGACGATGCAGAACAAGTCAGAGGGGCTGCTCAGTATTTGCCGCGAGTCGACAGTTCCAAACTCGAACAGAGGTTAGCTCCCACATCGGGGTCAGAGGCAGTGGATATTTCGTCAGCTCTCAGGATCCTCGGTATTCGAGAAATCGATAATTTGACCCCACCGATGGCAGCTCAGCGACTCAACTGGTTCATTGGGCAGTTCGCAGTGGAGAAGACACCAGGTCAGAACCCCTTCGATATATCGGCGAGCTGGTCCGCACGGGCGCTTTCTGTGCCCATCGACGCCCTGATGCGCCGGCTCGCTTCCGGACAGACACTCGCAGATCGACTCGACGAACGACCAGAGATTCGGCGCTGGATTCGGCGCGATATTTGGCGCCTCGGAACGACGGTTCGAATTACAGAAGGCCGCAACTCGAAAGCGCTTAAGATTGGTGCGGAAGCGCCCGCACCGGGGGCGCCGTCAATAGCACAGCAGCCGGTTATTTTCACACAACCACTCTCCTCGTTTTCACGTGATCGGTTGGTTCGGGACGCACGGCCGTTCGTCGAACGGCCTTCCGACTCGACAGAAGTTGCCCGCCTTCTTGGGACCGAAAGCTCTGCCGACGAAGAGGCGACGACAGTAACATTCGGGATAATCATAGAGAGCGAACCACCGTCTCCTCGACCAGTCAGTGGTGGTGAGGTCGAATCGGGGACGGATCGCCTCGACACCCTTCGGGAGACGCTTCGGCAGCGTCAACAGTACCTGTTGGCAGCATATCTCGAACAGGCAACAGCTCCAGACCTCGAAGAAAAGCACGATCAATTGTCTGCTGTCGTCGAGAACCGAATCGCGATCGTCGCACGTGACGACGATGACGATACGCAGCGTAATTCGGCACAATGGGAACCGGCTGACGGAGCCAAGGATGGAGGACTACATATCGCCCTTTTCGAAGACGCAGTGAAGCGTGTCGATGGTGACGCGATACCGCCGTACCTCACAGCAGATGGTATCGTCCAAGTACTCGAACAGTTCGACCTCGCAGATACCTTCGAGAACGTCTTGTTCAAAGGAGAGTCGGCACTGGAGACAGAGTATCGCTCGGCATTGGAGGAAGTTCGAGCGGAGATCAACGAGCTCCGTACACAGCGTCTTGAAGTTATCCACCACACTCTTCAGGGCCTCGTTTCGACGATTGCACCCACCGTATCCCTAACTGAAGGGGATGAACTCACTGTCAACGCGCGCGTAACGCTGAATGAGTTACACAGACTCGAAGATGACCCAGCCGCGGTTACTAAGAGCACGTTGCTCCAGTCGTGGCTCAACACGCTGACTGAGAAGTGTGGATTCGACAATGAGGTCGCTATCGAATGTATACGTGCCGCAGCCACCGACGATGAGGCGGTGCGACACCGGATCACCTACCAACTCGATCAGTCCGTTAACAGTATCGACATCGACGCACTCGTCAAGGCCGGGTATCGGTGGCAAACTCTCGAAACGTGGCCGTCGGCAAAGGGTACCGCTCCGGTGGAGTCATACAGCACGACTATACAACGATTTCGTCGGTTCTGGAATGCAGTCGGTAGGTACGAAGATGAGGGCGAGGCGACCCTCGAACGCGCAGCCAAAGATGCGCGAGAGGCTACACCGGCTCCAAAGCCAAATAGACGCGTCGCGCAATTCGTTCCGCACGCAGAAACGCTTCCATCCGACATTTGCGAGGTCCGGCTCGGCGCGTTGCCCTACCTCAAGTCAACGCCAGAACCGCTGGAACATCTCAGAGGCGCCGTCAGGAAATGGGGTCGCACAGAGTGGGAAGACCTGAAACAGTCGGATGTAATCTATACCGACCAGACCATCGAAGAGCGGATGGAGTCACTCATCGAAGCGGCGACGACTCCCAATGGCGGTGACAAAGCCTTTGAAACCGCGCTCGCGAAGTTCTACGGCACAACGAGTGACTACGCAACCGATGAGGGCCGAACGAGGGAAGATCTCACGAATGAGTGGCTTCAGGGGCGAGATGAGTCGCTCGATTCGCTCGCATCACAGATCTCAGCCGACGGCTCCGCTTCCGGAGGAGGTTCCCCAACCATCGGCGATTCCTCGGGGGGTGAGTACGGACAACCCAACGTCGGAATCGATGCAAGAGGCCGAGAGGGAGAATTAATTTGCTTGAATCGTGCGTGGCAGCGATTCCAAGCCGCACCAGTCAGCGTCCGTTCGTCGATTTTAGATCGCTTGGAAACGTGGCGTGGACACGACAGGTGGAGACTGAAGTCAGTCGACGAGATTGCAACATCGTGGACCAGTAGCGGCGCAGTGGAGGCCACCAGCCCTGCCGATGTGCTCCGGACAAAGAACCTGGCTGAGACGAGCGATACAAGGATGGCGTTCCACGCCCTGTTCGATACGTCTGCGGAACGAGGGCCAGGGTTTGACTTGATAGATCCCTTCGCGGCAATGCCAGAAACCGAGTCCGTCGTGTCTTGGACACCGGAGTGGATGTATCGGGTCGAGTCGAAAGCCGTCGCAGCGGAACGGATGCGAAGCGGCCGAATCAAATTAACCGGGAACGAGCTACGTATGGCGCTCCGTCCCGGACCGTTGTCCCCAGACGACGCAAACACGGACCAAGTGCGCGCATTCCGTTACATAATCCGACTCGTCGGTTTCTCAACCGACTGGCGAAGTGACAATGACCGCACTGTAAATCTCTTAGATATAGACAACGTCGACGAGTTCGTCGGTATCGAGCGAGAGGAGCGGGAGATTCTAGAAAAGCTTCGTGGTGGGTCGTTCTACATCAGCTTCTATACTGAGGGATAGGAACGGCGAACTCCGAGAGTTCTGCGGGAGCGGCGATCGTAGTTCGCTATTTCTATCACTTGTGTAGCGTTTCAACAGAATCTATTCACCTATACCGCCCGAATAGACAGCCTGACACCACCCCTAGTCTTTCCTAGACACCAGATATGAATGGACTCGTGTGGAGTGCATAAATCGCAAGATAGCAGCACTAGACACCAGACTCACTAATCAGAGAGTTCCCGGACAGCCAACGAAATTTGGTGTCAGGTATCGCTGTCTTGCGATTTAGGGCCGAATTCCGCCACCAGACAGCAGGAAAATCAACCGATATATGGTGGGGGTGGCGGCCCAAAGTTATGTTCGCGGCCAACAGGGCCGAGGTGCCAGGCCGCAGGCCACGTGAGCGGGATTGCCACCCGGACGATGGCGGGAGGCGTGGAGGAGAGAGGACCACATCGCCGTCGTGGCTGAGACTAAGCGCCAGTGGTGACTGTTTATTGTGCCCCAGAATGGGTGCGGGGCGGTTCGTGCGCTGCCCCTGATTCGTATGTCTGGTCCGGATAGATACGACGATACGGCAGACGATCACGAATGGTTCGAAGCAGAATTGCTCGCTCAGGATCGGGATGCCCGGTCACCGTCGACGGCGGATCTCGACGACGAGACGGCCCGCCAGCTGATTCGAGAGCTACTCGATGCCGGGACGGTCACACCGGTCGTCGACCAGCGGCTCCTCGTTCACGAGCCCAGCGACACAGCGTTCGAATCGATGCAGCAGCTCGCCGTCTTCCACACGGGCTGGATGGCCGCCCACGACGCCGGCGAGGCGGACGAATGATGCAGCAGACGCTGGCCGGCTGTGCCTTCTGCGAGGCGCCACCCGGGACAGAGACCGGGATCGCCTACACGTGGGGGAAAGAGGAGCAGGTCAGTCACCCGATTTGCGTCGACTGTGCGATTCAGGAGACGGCAAATCCCGACGAGCGTGATCACTACGCCTGTGACAGCTGTGGCCTTGTCGTCGACGCGCTCGCAGCGCTCACCCGGTTTCGGATCGAACTCGGCCATCTCGAAGGCCCGATACAGGTCTGTGCACGGTGTAGTCCCGGTGGGCCGGCAACGTACTGGACGCGCGACCTCGACACGCACATCGTCTCTGACTGATCCGCCGAGCGGTCGTCAAGGTGAGTGGAACGGCGACCACTCCGGGAGGGTCACAGTTGTCCGTAGCTGTCCCACCCCACGCCCCTGCAGCGTTGGTTGTGTCGCTGTCCCGTCGCTCCGCTATCTTCAACAGAAGGGCGCTCCTCGGGATGACTATGGACTGCCCCGCGTGCGGGTCCCCAGTCACCCTTGAGGTCGGACCGGACCGGCCGCTTTCGACGTCGGTGTCCGACGCCGTCCTCGCAGCGGAAGAGGACGAGCAGATCGAGGTGACCCGAGACTGTTGGAACTGTGGCTGGCACGAAACGCGGGCGCTTCGCGTCGCATCAATCGACACGACCGCCGGCGACGAGACTGCCGTCAAGCGAGCCGCACTCATCGACGAGATTACCGACGAGCTCGCGGCGACCGGGAGTGTGGACACGCTTGAGGAGACGCTGGCTGCGATCTGCCGGCAACGAGAAATCGACCCGGCGAGGACCGATACGGACGACGAGACGGAGTGATCCATAATGTCTGATGCTGAGCCCCTCTATAACGTTCGTGAGCAAACCGGGAATCCCGAGCACGCATCGGTCGACGATGTGGTCGACCTCGTGATCCACCGGGCGCAGAACCCGCGAGCCGAGCACGAGGATGCGCATTTCGATACGGCGGTCGCGGCTCTCGTCGACAGGTACGGAACGGAGTCGGTCCGGACAGTCATCCACCGCATCCTCGTCGACGAGGAGCCGTTTCGGACCGCCACGAACGGCCTCGAGATGCGCAACGTCGACGGCGTTCGGATCGGGACCGACGCCAGCTGGTTCCTCGAGGAGCTAAACGCCCAGGACGACGGCTGAGGGACCGGTTGAAAGCCCGTAGCGACGGTCCGTCGAGTCCCCATTTTTAACTCCTATTCGTCCTATGTACCCGCCGAGGCCACAATGGCTCCCTCCACCCCCCGAGACTCAGATACATCCCCTGATCTACTCGTTGAAATCGTCGAGACACTGGAAGCCCACGGGTTGGCGAGTGATTCGTATCAGCTCCACGACGCCGTTGACGTCGGGGCACTCGAACAGCTTCTCGCATCTTCAACCGGCGACGTCGAGGTCCGGTTCACTGTGGAAGGGATTCAGCTCGCTGTTACCCACGACGGCGTCGATGTCCTTCTCGACGAGCCAGCCGGGGCACCGGATTAGTAGCGCGATCGAATTCGTCGACGGCGACGTTCCCTGAAAGCCCTCGGCCGCTCGGCATCCCGCGACCACCGCTGCGCTCCTCGTCCCTGCGGTGCTTGCGGGGTCGGGGGACGACCGAGACGGCCTCGCCCTTTCTGAGTCCGCCAGGACGGTAGCTGGGTCGCCGAGTGTCGCGGCCGGCTGGACAGGTGTGTGCGTACCGGCCCGCCCCGCTCGCCGCTGCCGCCCTCCGCGTCGCTCGCGACCGACCATTCCGGGCTGCCTGCCTGCAGTAGCGGGCGGGCTGCCGGGCTAAAGTGAATGTGCCCTCGACGCCAGCGGGAAAGCGCGGGGGGTTGCGCGGCGTCGCTGCTCACCCCCCACGCTTTCTCCGCTGGCCGCTCGCTCCGGGCGGGTCGGCGCGCGGTGCTGGTTGGGGTCGCCGCACTTGGGCGCGCTCTCGCTCGCGCCCGGCAGGGCGCTCGCGAAGGCGCGAGCGAGAGCGCGCAGTCGGTGCTATCGGACGTCGACATCGTCGGAAAACCGCGATGTTTGGGGCATCGCGGTGGCGGCGCGCGAGCGCCTTCAGTGGTATCTGGAGGATACCAATGTCAAGTAACAACTCGAGTCGCAAGGTCGTTACGGTGGATGAACAGGCATTCGAACGAACTGAAGACGCCGGCGTCGACGAGGACGGCTTCGAGGTCGTCGACGACCAGCCGAAGTTCCGGGCGACGGTCCAGCAGGAAACGCAGGCAAAGGTGGATTCCAACCACCCAGACGGCATCGTCCAGGACTTCTCGCACCTGCCCCTCGCGCAGGAAGAGAAGATTCGCGCCCGGGAGGCCGAACTGGACCACATCAGCGCCCAGGCAGAACTCGGCACCCAAGATGGGCGGGCGAAGCGGACCCGCGAGGTCGTCACCGAACGGCGGCAGCGCAAGCGGGAGGAACGCACCCCTGAGCGGACGGATCCGCGTGAACGCCTCTCCCGGATGGAGCTGGCGAAGGTGAACCAGGAAGCAGACCGGATGGCACAGCGGCTTCGCACCGGTCACAGTCGGGCCGCTGTCTCGCGGGCGCTCGCAAAGCGGGTCGCCAAGGGGCAGGACATCACCGAAGCAGTGTTCGACACGATGGACGCGCTCAAGGCGGCCCCCGGCGCCATCTGCCCGATCGAGGACGTCCCGGACGTGCAGACCGACGAGGTGAGCATCGAAGGCGAGATCGTGAAACTCTGGCCTCCGAGCGATTCAGCCATAGCACAAGTCGGTCTCATCGCAGACGACACCGGGAAAATCAAGTTCACATCCTGGACGGCTTCAGAGCCAAAATTCGTCCGAGAAGGTGAACGGGTGCGGATGCGCGCGCTCAAGAAGAACTGGTACCAAGGGCGCTGTTCCCTCGCAGTCACCTACGACAGTATGATCGTCTTCCCAGAGCGCGACGACCGCTGGTGGGAAGAGTAGGGGCCGACGCCCCTTCTTTTTCTGGTGAGTGCCGGACCGACCCAAGCCCCGCCGCCCCGCCCACCGCTCCGTGCTCGCTCCCTCCGGTCGCTGCGCGCGCAGCCACAACCCCGGATACGGATTTAGCTCTTATCCGTGAATCTTAGGGGTCGGTGTAAGACCAGAGTGAGTTGTCTGGCCTTGCGAGGTGCAGCCGCACAAACCCCCGAAGTATCCAGGAGACATTAAGTGATTAACCGCCCCTTGGAACCTGAGGTGGACTGTTCGAGTGGGGGGTCAATATTAAGTAACTCTGACGGTACGATGGTTGTATGTCTGGTAATGTTGGCGACATTATCTCGCAAACTACCGAACTCGTCCCTCTCGAATATTCTGTCTATCAAGATAATTGGAGTGGCACATATCGAGGTCAATTCAGTGATATATTGGATAGTACAACGTCAGATTTTCTTGACCTAACATTGGAATTTGCGGGTATTGACGCATCGGAGGGGAGTATTTTCGAGAAACTTCTCAGGCAGTCCGAAGAAACAGTTTTTGTATTCTCTCTATACAAATTCCTTGACGACAAACGACTATCTATTCGAGACCTCGCGTCAAAGAGAGAACACTCTGTTCGTCAAGGAGAGGAAATCGAGTATGTCTTGGAACAGCTACTCGATGGTGATGAGAATCTCGTATATCATATATTCCTGTACAATGAGTGGCTCGACAGTTCTGATAAAATCAAATATCGAGTTCAAAATCAACTCCCTGACGATTACAGATCCCGATTTGAGGAAAATAGCAGAGGTATCCAAATGACTCTTTCTCGAAAAACTCGTGCCAGGAACTTCAGATATAACAGCCGGAATAGAATGGAGTTTGAGGACTCTACCATCTTTAGTATCGATCGACAGGCTTCTGACACAGAAGCCCGCGATATGGCGAGCGGATCACAACGGAGACGGGACGTGAAAACAGTATTTCTTGAGGTGAATCATAACGAGGATACGATTAGAATTGATACTTCAAGTTCTGCGATTAGAGAGACGCTCAAAACCAAGATTGAAGAAGTATTTTCAATATTGACAGTTGAGGCAGACTGGATCGAGGATGATGACGAGTTAACGGCGTCACGGTTTGCCGATGAATTCACAAAGACCGATATTGAAGATGATGACAACTCAATTCTCTCGGCTCAGCTCCGGCAAACAAATACCCAACCATCCATTCCAATTGCTCTCTCCAAGCAATCGGAGGAACGCGATATCCGACCAGTTCTCGCCAAGTTCTCAGATGAGATTGCAGATATCAATCTCCAAAATATACGGAAATTCTGGTTTAGCCATCTCGGAACCAACGCCCGCGTGAAGATTGAAGAGAATATTGAGAATAATTTCTTAAGACTCAACGCTGATATCAAGACACGATCAGAGACTCGTCAAGACCAAGTCTCTGAGACTTTTCACGAGGATTTCGGTATTCCACTGAACGAGAAAATCCCCCTTCACCTTGTGGCGAAAACCCGAGAGCGTTTGATTTCGCAGATGCTCAAAGGTGTCTCCGCTTATGAAGCCCGATACATCCGAGATGACGATCTGGTTAAGACGCTCACCGATGATTTGGGTGTTCTGGACAAGGATGACGTGGAACATAAACAATGTGAAGGCTGTGGGAATATCTATCTCAGAGACTATGATATGTGCCAAAAATGCGGAGGGAATCTTGAAGTCTTCTACAACTCATTCGAGCTTGAGCTGAGTAAATCCGGTACCCGTCGGTATTTCGAGAAATTAGTCAAAGACGAGGGTCTCACCTACTACGGACAGAAGAGAGAAGGTATCTACGGGCGCGAATTCGAATTCTACCAGATTGGAGATAAGGGCGAGATCATCCGTGTCCTCCTAAACGTAGAAGGGGGTAACCTGACACCGGGAAGTGCGAAGTACCTCCGAAAGAGTATCCATCCAGTTCTTGTTCTTAATCCGGGTACAGTAATAGACGAGAATTTGATCGAAGAAATCACGTCCGAAGTTATTGATCTGGGTGACCTTATCGAAAAAGACATAGATGACGAACTACCGGATAACTATATTTCTAAGCGTCTCCACAGTGTTGCAAGAACGACTGAAAAGAGGATTTCTGATAACGCCCATGATGCGTTCAAACAGCTCGGGAAGTTAGTAACCGAGCCTGAAGATTACAGTGGTGGTGAGTTTGAGCAGGACGCTTTCCACATTATCAAACAGGCTATAGTAAGCACGGAGCAGTGGGGAGAAAAGAGACGGGGGAACCAACCAGATGGCTTCGGAGAACTATTCTTCTATCGAAATGACAACGAATACTTTCGTTCGTTCGCCTACGACGGGAAATTCACTACGAAGGATGAGATCAATATGTCTTCAAAAGAAGCTGAAATGCTTCGGACGTATGCGCTTAAAATCTACAAGAGTGATGAAGTCAAGAGTTCGGACTCAAAGTTCCAGAATTTTATCGTCATCACGAACGCAAGGCCGGGGAACTTCGGTTCAGTTGGTGCGAAGAAGCTCAATGGAATGAGGAAATGGAATGGTATCCCCGTGTTAATGCACTCTGATTTCCTGCTTGGACTCTACATCGGCTACAACGAAAATATGGAACTAATCAAGGACAACATCCATGACTTCTATGAACAGCTCTATTTGACCCTCAACGACGGGAAATTATACCATCAGAATATTGATAGAGAATACTATGTCCACTTGACCAGAGAAGATGCCAAGGTTTTCTTTGAGAACTTTAGAAATGAGGCTTCCGTTAGTGGCTTAGATATTACTGAGCTTCGAGAATTTTTAGAGAAAGATATCCTCCCCGTATAGTCTTACTCTGTGCTTTAGGTCACGTTGCCAGTTGGGTATCGTTTGACAAGCGAGGTAATTACGGAACAAGAAAACCGGCAAACTCGGTACTATTTTCATCACTTCGGAGACCAGATTGGGGCCCCCCTTGGTCAAACAAACCACTGTGGAATCAATTCGACAGTACAAGGATATTGAACGTCACTAGCTTGTCGACCACAGAACCGGTGATCTCCTCACGGCAGGGGTAGAGAGTATCCGCAAATCCCTACTAAACCCGATCAGGATCCTTTTCGCCCAAGTTGAGTCAGACTGTAACTACGGAGTTAGGTGTTGTTCCAAAAACTCTCTATCCATTTGGTTGTTTTCTGCTGCGAACTGATCCGCTATATCTAATGCTGTTTGAAGTGGATCACTTCCTGCTGCTTCAGCACTTTCGTACAATTGAGACCGGTTCTCTTCTTCGCTATTGCGTGCTATAGCTGACCAGTCTTCGCAGGGGACAGCTTCTACTAATTCGTCATAGAGATTAATTGCAACCACTGGATAGGATGTAGACTGTTCAGCGAGCCACTCTTCAATACGTCGCCAATGGTGATTTTGGTGGGCGACGAAGGGAAGAGATCGGCCAATGAGTATATTCTCCTCTTCTAGTGTCGTTTTAGTCGAATTCCTTACGCAATCAAGGAACTGATAGACTTCTGCACCATTCGCCTCATCGTCGGGATCAAGAGTATCTAACCGCCATGACCAAAGTTCTCGAATCTTCTTCCACTGTTCTTCAACATTGTCATTTCCCATTGACGAAGACATTGTTGATGCTAATTCCTTTGCTCCATCGCGATCTACTACGTCGTAGAACTGTCGCATGAGACTGTCCTCATCGGCGATGTCTTCATCTTCGAACAGATAGATGGAAACGACGTGTGCGGTTGTCGAGCGTATTGCGATTTGATACGCCTGATCCTCGTCTGTATCTAGGAGGTTGAGTGCGTGTCGGTAGTATGGGCGGAAAGAGTCATCATCCCAGTATCGATTACTTGCTGTGTAGGAGTTCCACGCGGCAATAAACCGTTGTCGACCATCCAGGTCAGTGTCGCGTGGGAAAATATCTGTAAGATGCTCTTCAATCAAATCTGGATCAAGAGAATATAGACGTCCAAATCGTCGCCCAATCACGGATCGAACCGCAAGTGAGGGATCCTCACGGATGCGGTCGCGGATTGGGTCGAAGATATCCTGGGAAAGGGCGTCCTCGGTGTGGCCATCCTGCCAACTAAGGTAAGTGATGTATGCGTTCACAGCCATTGGTCGAACACTGTTGATCGCTACTTGAACTGGGTCACCATATCCAGCCATCCCCTCCGAAGGCTGGTCTCTATCGGCATCTGGGTCCGAGTCAGTTAGTAAGGTTCGTAGAATCGATTCAACGGCTGACTCAGTACCGGCTGGGAATTCAATTGCATCCGCTGCAATCCCTTTGTTTATCAGCTTGGCCAAGTTTGTTCGAACCTGACCACTCCATGAGGTCGGCGATGCGGTAATCACTTGGCCGAGTTCAATGATAGACTCCCAGGGAAAGGTTTCTCCATCGTCAACGAGCTCGCTGAAGGCCCGAAATGCGGCTTCAGCATATCGTGGGTTCGCGTCTTCCAACACCGAGATTTCACGCGCATACCGCTGCGGATCCTCCATAATCAGCTCTCGAAGCTGGCGAGAGAACCCTAGATAATTCTGTTCCTCGAGTTGATCGTCTTCCAGGGTATCCCAAAGGTCAGATTCTGGCGGTTCCCATTCAACCGCGGTCGTCAATACTTCCTCGGCAGACTGTTCACGGAGTTCCTCGGTTTCGACGGGGCCTCGTTCGCGAACCATCCCTCCACTCACCGTTGGCTGAGGGGTTCGCGACGGTAGTTGATCCGGCTCACCATATTTTTCTACCAATTCATCAAGCTGATCAGAATACTCTCCCTTCAAATGCTCGCGGATCATATACAACCTGTCTCGCCGCCATGTCTCGCGAATCCGTTGTTCGAAGTAGCTTGCTGATTCTTCACCTCGTTCAGCCATCCGTGCCGCTTGATCCTCTACTGAATCGGTATATGGCCCATCTTCAATAATCTCACACACTTGGGCTTGAGCAGCGTCATCCAAGTATTCGAAACCTGAACTGAGGACCAGATAAAATTCGTACTGTGATTGGTGCTCGCGATAATTCTCCGACGTCGTCAGTTCATTTTGAATGGTTTCCTCAAAGGAGTCCGGGTGCTCGCTGAGGACATAGAAGCCAACACGTCGAAGAAGGGTAGGTCGAGACAGAAGTTGCTCAACCAATTCGTTTTGCTCGTTTCCTGATGTATTCTCAGCCACCCAGTCAGTAACCGCCCGTATAAAATATTCCAGAAGAATCTCTTCGAGGCTACCTCTATTGTCCTCGACATACTGTAAATCAGCGAAAGAGGTACGTGCCGCAACCAGTCTTGCTCTGTCAGCGTATTGATCGAGAGCCGCGGTGAGTTTCGAGGCGAACACCCTAATCAGTTTTTCACCTCGCTCGCTGATTAAGGCGTCAAAGTTCTCGTCAAGCATTGTTGTGAGATTGTAGCGTACCATCCCCTGGTCAATGTCTAACTGGTCCCCATCTCGGGGTTCCAGGACGGCTTCGAGTATTTCAAGTGGAACATCGTATTCGCCGTTTTCAGCCAGATATGAGGCTAGTCGCAGTGTGTGGCTGGCAAGGTATCCGTATGCTTCGTCGTCTTGGATCCAGATCGCTGCTTGTTGCCCGATTAGAGCGGCATCATTGATGGGGAGGTCGCGGCCAATGGAGATAAGGAATCGGAGTGTTCGGTTATCTTCGGTGTCGATTTCTTCAGCCACGCGTCGAATAAACGTTGGTTGTGTCTCTGTGGTCCGTCCTAGATAACTAATGAGATTACTATCTGGGTTGGTGAATGCTCCGTCCTGAAACAGTAACTCGGCCCAGGAGTGATCCAAGTCGGTATCGTAGAAATCATTCGCCATTGAACAGCTTGCATCAACGCTGTCGAGAACCGACTCAACGATCTCGTCCGGGAGTGCAGTTGCATCTCGTTTTTTGAACTCCCTAATAAGCAATGACAGGGGATAGAATCGGAGGCCATCATCAGCTACGGTCTCTTCGATAAGTTGCGCGATGAGATGTGATTCTTCATTGATAACGTGGTCTGAGAGATGGGTTGACCACGATGTGACGTAATCGATTTCGGTCTCGAAAGTCCGATCCTCATCGACAAGTTGGATTAATTTCTCAGCGTAATAGATACATGCGCCTCTGCGGGCGATCTCAATGTGGTCGGAGCGCTCTTGCAAGAATTCGCGGAAGACATCATGGATTTTGAACGTTTGGAGGCCGTCAGCATTCCGACCGATTGTCTGTACGACGGTACGGGTACTTAGGGAATCAAGGATGTCTCCGACGGTGATGCGGTCAAATCCATATTCCTCTGAAACAACCTGTGTGCAGAGTTCCTCATTGAGCTCATCTAACGGTGCTGTTGCCAAGAGAAGGCGGCGTTCATCAGGCTCTAAGAAGCCAAAATACCGTTGTTCGATCTCTTGTTGTACTTCTCGTTCTGGGATGTCGGGAAGCTCTTGGTCAACGTCCGACTCGGCCAACAACCCGATGTACAATGGGTGGCCGCCTAACTGGTCATGAATCGTACGTGCCCGTTCGGCAGAAATCTCTGGGAAAACATCTTGAAGAAAGGTTACGGTCTGTTCTTCGGCAAACATCGAGAGCGATACAGCTGTCTCAAGGTCATCCCATACAAGTCGACCGGCCGTGATGAGAACCACCTCTGATGGAAGGGTATCATCAGCTTCTTGAATCGCATCTCGAATCGCACGTTCGTCATCACTCAGTTCATGTACGTCGTCAATGCAGATGAGCAGACGCTGATCCTCGGGGAATAATTCGCTGAGGCCCAGTAGGGAATCCCGATACCCAAACTGTGCTCGTGATGCTTCGGCTTCCACGCTTTCGAATGAGACACCGGCTCCACCAACTGGTGAACTGACACTGAGTCCGGCAAACTGTCGTCCCTCCTCTTTCTTGTCTTCAGGGAGAGCCGCAAAGAGTGCGTGGCAGACCTCACGAAATAGATCATTGAGACTATGGTTTGCCCGTATATTTCGCTTATTTACATCAAGATCGGCTATACCATCGGTTATTACCCGTTCAAGAATTGTTGTTTTCCCAACGCCTGGCTCACCAAAGATATGAATCGGACTCTCCCTCTCTTGGATATATTGGACTATGATTTCCTCCTCCGGCCGAGATATAGAATCTGCAAGAAAAACACTGTCCTCTGTCATTACACAAGGGTTCTCAAAGCACCCTTTTCAATATTTATCCCGGACCATCACCCTACATAACATATTCATTCTCATTAACTTCGCACAGTTTAGAACCACTCACCTATTGTGAATATCGGGATATGAGTGGTTTCTCTTCGCCGCTTAATAGGTGAGGGCTCGCTGTACTGGCGAGTTCCTGACCTTGGTGAGAACGATGGCAACGAGAGACATCTATGAAACTGGTTTCGACGAAGACGTCCAAACGGAGTCGAGCGCAAACCGATGTCCCGAGTGCGACGGACACGTCACTACCAACGTCAAGGAAACGGTCTGCGAGGACTGTGGGCTCGTTATCGATGAACAACGTATCGATCACGGGCCAGAGTGGCGATCGTACGATGAGGACAAATGCGAGCGAACAGGCGCACCCCTGACTGCGGCCCGTCACGATCGAGGCCTCTCGACCGAGATCGGCCACGGAACCGATGCACACGGGAACGTACTCTCTGGGCAGAAACGCCGGCGGCTGGCCCGGATGCGACGTGAGCAGACCCGTGGCCGGTGGCGGTCCAAAGCGGAACGGAATCTCGCACACGGGTTGGGCGAGGTACGCCGGCTGGCGAGTACGCTCGAACTCTCCGAGTCGATTCGTGACCAAGCCTGTCAGCTCTTCCGGAGCGCTCAGAGCGAGGATCTGCTTCGTGGCAGATCCATCGAAGCCATCGGTGCAGCGAGCATCTACGGTACCTGCCGATGTAACCAACACCCGCTCCTCCTCGAGGATGTCGTCGACGCCGCCAGAGTCGAGTCCACTCGTGTCACCAACGCCTACCGAACACTGAATCGCGAATTAGAGCTCCCAGCACCACCAATGCGCCCGACGTCGTTCGTTCCGCGGCTGATCTCGGCGCTGGAGTTAGACCACGACATTCGCCGACACGCGAACGAACTCGCAGAACGCGCCGAGGGAACAGCCCTCACGAACGGCTGTCAGCCATCGGGCGTCGCGGCCGCTTGCGTCTATCTGGCTGCCCAAGAGCAGGGCGCGTTGATTACCCAATCCACCGTCGCGTCGGCAGCAGAGGTGTCAGTCGTGACGCTCCGAAGCCGGCGAGACGAACTCCAAGCGATGTGAGACGCATCCGGTGGAGGAGTACCTACATACCGGCAGAGAGTCTACCAGGGGGTATGGATCTGGAAGAGACTGTCGAGTATCTGTCGACAGAACTTGATATCGAGCGGAGTGAGCACGTTCGCGAGGTCGGTCGAGCGGTCGCTGAGCTCCGTGACTGACTCCGTCTCGGCCCGGATTTATTTCGTCGGCGCCGAATCCGTCCCCGCATTTCCTCACCCCTGAGTTTAAATACCAAACCGGGGGAAACGCGGAGCGAATCGATGACTGACCATAACTCAGACCGAGAGGCGTTCCAACCTGTCGGGGAGGGCGCTCTGGTGCCGGACCCAGCGCTGGATCAGCCAGCAGACAGCCAGCCCACCCGCCAGCGTGAGGCCTCGCATTCGGGTGGGTATCCGGATGGAACTACCGACACGGACCGAGCCTGTATCTCCTGTGGCGCATCGATCCCGGCGTCGCAACGAAAATGCCGGTTCTGTCTCGAACACGAACTCGACGCCGCGTCAGCGTCGGGTGCTGCGAGTTCCGAGCAAACACTCCGTGGTGTGATCCAGTTCCTCGTCAAGTCGTCGACGTTCTACGGCGCCGTGGCAAAGGGAGCAGCTGCAGCGAAACTCCTCACGTCAGGTCACGACGAGCCGATCGACGACTGTACGCTCATCTACGATCTCGACGACGAGCCCGCACCCCAGCTAACCGAGCGCTGGCCTACGCTCCCCGCTGCTACTGAGGTGACCTCAGCGGCTGGCGACGCGTTACTAACAGCGGCCCGTGAGCGGACAGCGTGGGACGAGAGGAGCGATCGTTCTCAGACGGAGATTCCACGCGTCTATGACGAGCGTGGCCAGGGAATTCGCGATGAGTCGTCCCTCGAGCACACGCTCGACGACAGCGATCAGCTGTGGATCGTCCCAGCAATCGCTGTGGAAAGAGTACCCCGCGAAACGGAATCCACCAGTACCGGAGCCGAAATCCCGACCGTAACAGCCCTCGAGTGCCATCACTGTACGAAAGAAACAGAACATCGGTTCAGGACACGCGAGTCGCTCCCTGACGAGACCTGGACGGGCCAACCAATCTGGGAGTGCCAAGTGTGTGGCACAGGTCGCTACGGGCCTGCTCCCGAATAGGGCAGTAGGAATCTCACCGGTTAACCAACAGTCTCCGATAGAGATGGCTTCTGTTGGTTAACACGGTGAGTACCCGCAAGTCCGAGGTCAGTCACGGCGGGCGTTCATTCGACAGGTTCGCAGCGGCCTGTCTCTACAAAGCGGGGCGGGAACAGGGGGAGTAGGTAACGCACCGTGACATCGCCAAGTCCGGAAACGTCACGCCGACCATGGCCTGGACGCATCACCAGAGGTTCGATGAACTCGCTGTCTAGACGGGCCAGGTAGGGAGCGAGGGTGCTCCATTCTTCCAGTGAATCGCAGCTAGCGCGGGCGGGAACTGCTGGAGTCGGTCATCGAGGACGGCGAGTGGATGCGCATCGAGAAACGTCGCGCTATGCCGGTTGACAGACGTGTCTTCGTGATTGAGTTGGATGTGACAGGGCCCAAGGTCCGGATGGTCGGCGTCCTGGTGGAAGCCGAGCATCAGATTTCGGTCCGGTTCGATCCAGTTGATGCGGTAGTATTCGTGGTCGACGCCAGCGGGGTACCAGAAACGAATCTCCAGTCGTGCTGTCGCCGCGTCGTACGAGTTACTCAGGAACGTCGTCGGATCGACATCCGCGATGACGTACCGGGGTCGGCGTCGAGACGGGCGATAGCGGACCTCTTCACACCCTGGCTGGTTCGTCAATCGGTCGTGAACGTCGCGGAGGAGGGTCCGCTGTGTATAGCGGTCGCGACCGGCAAGAAAGATCATTCTGTGAGAGAGGAGGATTAGCTCGTGGCGCGGTCAGCCACGTCGGTCAGCTGCTCGCGGGCGGCTTCGACGTCGGAGTAGAGTTCCAGTGCGTGCTTGATGAGGCGACGATCCTCCTCGTTCTCACGCCAGAACGCGATGACATCGCGGCGCTCGCGGAGCTCGGCACTTGCGAGATCGCCGTCGGCGAGCGACTGTTCAAGTTCCTCCCACGTCTCGACGTCGTAGGTTGCCTGCCACTCCTCGATCTCCTCGGTTATCGCAGCCAATTCGCTCCGCAGCTCCTCGCGGGTGTTTTCCTCGATGAGCGTGCGGATCTCCTCGAAGAGCAGTCGCGTGTAGTCTGGCTGGTAGCGCGTGGTCTCGCCAGCCTCAACGCGACGCAACTGGCCCTGGTCGACGAGATCCTGAAGTTCCTCGTTGGTCGTGCTCCAGGCAGCGTCGGCCTGCTCGCTGATCCAGTTAACTGAGCGGGGTTCCCGAAGTGACTCGGCGACCGCCCGAATGCGGTCGCGGGCGCTCATCGACTCAGTCCACGATTGGACCCCATCTCGCGAGGATTCGGTCATGGTTGGCACCTCTTGGGACAGTGTTCGCGCCCTGCTCCCATATATGTTTGTACAGTCTCGCATAATCAAGAGAACGATGCGAGCGAAGGCGTCCGGACGTTGAAATGCGATACCGACAGAAGTTGTGAGCCAACCGATGTACGACCGATATTCTGACTTTGAGGAACTACGGCCGACCGGCGAGGCATCCCACATCCCGGACAGTAGGCTGGACGACGGGTGTGAGAGTGACCTCCTAGCGGCAACGCGTCGCGATGAGCACTAGTGGCGACGCTGATGCGCCGATGACAGTCACGTGGAGTGTCTATCCGCGCCGGCGAGTGGTGAGGCGCTACCGATGAATCAGCAAGTCGAACAGGGCTACCGGATGCATCGTGTACTCAGCAATCTCAGCCGCCTCGACGTCGAGCGGTTGGACGACGCGGATCGAGAGCGAGTCGAGACTGCAAGAGACCTCCTGGAAGAAGTGAGCCTACTCACGCAACCAGAGGACGGGAGCGGACCAGACGCCCCAACAGACGACTGATCGTCATCGCCGTCGACGCCAGGGGCACTTCCAGTGTCGGTTTGTCACCCCCCAAGAGGGGTGCGGGGCTTCCCGCGAGCCCAGAGATGGCGACACTACAAGCTGCGACGACGTCAACCGGCGCAATCGTATCGGATCCACAGGCAGTTCGCGAACTCTGTGAGAGCTACTGCTTCGGAACGCTCAGCTGGGAGGTCACCGACGAAGGCGAACTCACCATCTGGGGATTCGACGATTTCGAAGTGTACGAGACGCGCGAGAACGGCCTCCCGGACTACGAAGGCGGCATCGTGACCCACGAATTCTTGCGAGAACTCGCCGACCACCTCGAAGCTGACGAGGAACTCGACATCCAGACAGCGGGGTTTACGAAGTGCCGCTTCCCAGTGCTGGCGAAGCGGTACGTCGTTCGCGACGGCGAAGTTCTCTACGCGGACCTCAGTTCCCCCGAACCGATCGACGAGTAGCGTTGTTCATCCCCCGGGAGGGGTGCGGGACGATCCAGTCGTGGGTCGCCCTGCGAGGTGAGTGTTCAAATGGGTCACCGCGCACTTGTTGCGTACGAACGGACAGACGGACAGTACACGCTCCACTACTCTCATTGGGGTGCTGCGAACCTGAAGCTCAAGCACCGAATCTCGGCTGAGTCGCCGTTCGGTGGCGACAACACCGACTCAAAGTGGGCGAAACAGCTGCTGGCTGAACTGGCCGATGGCCTCGAGGCAGATGCCGTCGACGGCTACCTCACCGGCGAAGACCGGCCATCGACGGTCGTCGAGCCGAAGCCCCACGCCACCGACCTCACCCTCGAGGAGATCATCGCTGACCATCTCGACTACCTCCATCACGAGGCGTTCTACGTGGTGTCACCGACCTTCGAGGTGACCGCCTACCGGACGCTGTGGTTCGGCCTGCAGTACGATTCGGAGACAATCGACCACGGTGAGACGGTCGGGAACGGGGCGCTCGCGACCGTTCGGTGGCACGACGGCGATCCGGTCGGCGACGGCCATCTGAAGGGGCAGTTCCGGGCGCTGAAGGACGTCGTCGGCGATATGGTCGACAAGGGTGTGTTCACCCAGTCGACTGCTCGCCAGTACCTCAAGCAGAAACTCGGCGAGTGGGTCGGGAAGCGGCAGGAGTTGCGCATCCCGAGCGGTGAAACACCGTCTCAGGACGCGACACTTAGCCGCTCATAGGCCGATTTGCGTCGAAGCAGATGGTGTTTTTCTGGGGCAGAAAGGACTGAGCCCCACCGTGGGCTCGTGATTGGATGCCCGAGAAACCAGACGACAATCCATTCCACGATTGTGAGTTCGGTCCCGACGCAGTCCTCGGGACGCGCACCTTTCACGATGTCCTGTTCACCGACGACACGGAGACGCCCGTGAACGTGCTAACCGGTGAGACGCCCGCACATTCGCAGGCCACCGTCGAGGAAGCGAAGGCGTTCGCTGCGAGCATCGACACGGACACGCCGCAAATCGCACTCCCGGCCTCTGTCGAGACGCAGGTCGAAACCCAGAGCAAACCCTACACCTCAGCTGCGTTCTTCCACTTCAAGGCGACCGGGTCGCTCGAACTGCACCGTGCCTACCACGCCGCCTACCAATCGGATGCGTTCAGCGTCGACTTCGAGGCCGACTACGAGTCGGGCGACCTAACGATCACCGTCGAGCGGACACGCGACTCCTGAACGCGATCTCGCGAAGCGAGTTTTTTCGAACGCCGGCGAAGGGTGCCGGCGCACCGAGCAGACAAAGCGGAGCAGGTCCCGGTGAGTCGGCGCTCCAAGGTGAACAAAGATGCATATGGTCATCTACGCGTTGGTCGAGGCACCGACACAGCACGACGCCCTTGTCGAAGGGAAAGCAGTCTTCGACCGTCTCGTCGGGGCGAACCCCCACGGCTGCGCCGTGTTCGACTACTACTGCACCTTCGATGAAGAGGATACGACGGTCGCCGGGAAGGCTCGCTGGGGAGACCTACCGACGGCAGCACCCATCAATTCAGAGGAGGGCGGTGAACTGCTCGATCGAGCCTGGAACGCCACCAAGGAAGAGTTCCAGCGGAATCTCGACCGCGTGAAGGAGGCGCTCGACGAGCTCAGCGACGAGGCGATCATGCGCGACGAGGACCTCGCCCGACACGCGTTCCATCAGGTCGGGGCCTACGAGGGGCCATCAATCCCGATGTACGACCAGCACGCGATGGGGATTCGCCATCGCGATCAGCTCGATCGTGTCCTCGAGGAAGAGGAAGACAGCCAGACACTCTGGATTGTCCCCGCAGACGTCCACTTCTGACTGACAATGCCACGGATCACCAACTGGTCCCGGGAGAGTCGTACACCAACACTCGCGTATCGAAACACCGAGACTGGAGCGCGAGCCGTTCTACACCGGGCGCCGGATTCATACCGGTACAAGTGGCGCGGGGCGATCCTCGTCGACGGCTACCCGATCTGGTCGCGAGGCTTCGAGACGAAGGAGGCGACAACGTTCCGGAATGCGCTTCGGGAGCAGCCAGCGCCCGAACTGAACTGTCCGGAGTGTCCAAACGACGACGTCCTCGTCGGTGAGAAGACAGCTGATGGAGCGAAGGTACAGCGCTGGTACGACTGTCCGGACTGTGGGTACGAAGCCCCCTCGCGCATCGTCTACGGCCCTGAACGCTGAGAACGTACACACGCAGGGTGTTTTTCGGCCGGGGCGGAGAGAGTGACCCGGTCGAACCGGGTCGGTCCAACAATGAGTCTCGAAGTACTCGACCGACACAGCGAGGCACTGTTTGAGTTCCTCTGGTGCCCCGTCTGCGGGCAGGACGTGTTCACCCACATTCCCTTCGAGGGAGTGTTCTGCAAGAACTGTAACACGCAGGTCGTCCTCCGAGAGTCCCGAGAAAACCGTGGCTACGAGGAGGCTGTGCTCGCGTGCTTCGACACCGACTCGACGTGGAACCTTCACGTCGACGAGAAGCTCCGTCGCGACCTGCCTGACGGCTCGGCACGGGCAAAAATCCTCGGTGCACCGGGTGCCTATGAGATCGACTGGTGGAGTCCAGCACCTGGGGAGGATTGGGAGCCGGTCGAGCGTGGTGAATTCGACGACGTGGAGGAACCAGACGAGGTGTCACATCTCGCTTAGCGGATTGCAATCCCGCTACGACTGTGTGGTGTTGTTTCAGCGCCGGCGATGGGTGCCGGCGCACACGCGCCGGCGAGTACCGATGTCGACACGGAGCCAACTCCGATTCGTCCAACGAGTCGAACAGACCGGTGAGACAGATGGCAGCGCCGACCGCGTCGCGCAGGTGTACCGGCATTCGGACGGGTACCCCGGGAGCGTCCTCCGGGATCTCGCACAACTGAAAGAGCTTCTCGATGCGACCCGCGCAGAGCGTGGCCCGGGCTACACGGCGGCGACCTTCGTGTTCCTCGACAAGCTCTCGACGGTCGACCTCTACCTGGATGGCGACCCAGAGCGAACGATCGACGCGGCTCAGCCAGCGGATCTCCTTGAGCCGTCCAATATGGAGCATCTCGACCAGCCGCTGTTCCTGCTGGGCCACGGCGTCGAGAATCCGGCCGACGGCATCCATGGCGACGAGGAGTACCTCTACGTCGTCGAACTCCCGACGGAGAACCCGTTCGACGATCCGACCGAGTGGACCGTCAAAGTGAGCGGTCACTCCGCGTTCCCCCGCTGGGACGGCCCGACTGACGAGGCCTTCGAGCAGGCGAGCTGGCAATTCCACGGGTCGCTCGAGGACGCGCTCGCAGAACTGGTCCGGGACGAAGCAGTCGTCAAGTAAAATCCCAAATCGTATTTATATAGTTAGGGTTTAGAAAGACCCAGATGATTTCGAAGGCCGGACTCGCCGTGCTTGACACGCTGAGTACCGGCCGTAAAGCAACACCGGAGGAACTGGCGGCTGAAACCGGATATTCACGAGACCATCTGTACGACGTACTCGACGAATTGCTCGCAGCGGGATTACTCACAGAAACGCGTGGGTCCAGCAATCAGCGTCGTGTCCGCATCGCGGAACATCCAGTTACCGAAGCGTATCGAACGCTGCTGTCGGAGTTCAGCCACGTGGACTGGACGGAACTGCTCTCCCCAGCCACACTCCGCGTGTGTTGGTATCTCGATAGACCACGACACATCGCTGATATCGCAGACCGACTCGGAATCACCCGACAAGGTGTCCATAGCGCGTTATCGCCGCTCAAGCACCGAGCGTTACTCTCCCAATCCGATTCGAAGTACGCCCTCCGGGACGAGGTCTCGCCGCTGTTGGCGTTCGTCCGGGCTACTGTAGAACACGAACATCGAGCCCGAGTCCGGGAAATCGCTCCCAGTGCCACGATCGCGTGGTGCGATCCGAAGCGAGCACTCGTTCGCCTACAGACCGACGAGGATACGGACGCACTCCAAGCAGCTCCGGACTGGGAGATGACCGGACTGGGCCGGTTTGCAGCGTATGGTCTACAGTTTTTCCTCGCCGGCGAGCCTCCGTTCTGGTATGCTCCGGACGAGGAGCTAACGGCTGCTGAAGTCGTATGCCATACGCTCCTTCTGGATAGCGGATCCCGGCGCGTCAGCTATTCGATGCTACTGATCGAGGCGGAGAACATCGATCAGGAGACACTCGTCGAGACCGCAAGGTGGTACGACCTGGAATCCATTATGAAAGCGTTGTATCGGCCACTTCGGGGCGACTTCGACAGGACAGATGATCTGCCAGTCATCCTCCCAAAGAAGGACGAATATATGGCACTAAAAGAGCAGTACGGAGTCTCGTAACCCTAACCCCGCAGCCTGGCGGAAAATTGCGACTGGTTAGATGATGCCGCCGATCACGAGGAGTCCGACGACGAGCAGCAGCGTCGCAACCACGCTCCCGCCAGCCAGCAGCTTGTTCTCCATCGCCTTCTCGTGGATCGGCATCTCGGCGTACTCCTTTCGGAACGCGTCGAGATTCTCCTCGTCGTAGAAGTACTTCCTCTTCAGCGCGAACCGTTCGGTCACCGCACAGCCGGTACAGACCGGCTCCCCTTCGAGCCGTTCGGTCTTGATGTGGGTGTCGCAGGCGATCGCCCCGCAGTTCGGACAGTAGGTGTACGTCTCGTCGACGCCGCTCGTTTTGCAGTGGACGCAGCGATGAATCCCGTCCTCCAGAGTGACCCGTGAGGGGCCAGCAGCATAGTATTCGTACGGATACGAGTACTCCAGTATCTCTGTCGTCTGCCGAACCTCAGGTAGATACACCGGCTCAATCGATTGCACTGAGATGTCCGAGAGATTGGGCTCACACGTCTTGTTGTACGTGACGTTATTGTCGCCGGTGTAGGTCACCGTCGTCGTGTGGTAATCCTGGATGCGGTCAACAGCCCACTCCTTGTACTCCGTTTGGGTCTGGCCGAACCGTCGTTCGTCGACATCGTCGAATACCTCGGTAAGCTGCCCGGTATCGAGGGGAACCGTCGCGTGGAAATTCTCGGTGACCAGCGTCGCGACTTCGTCGTCGGCCACCTTCGGATGGCCGCGCTCAGCGTGGACAACGAACTGTGTACGGTCGTTGATCCGGTGGATGACACCGACTGAGGTCTCGAAGACAGCGTTCGTGTCGGCGGTGATCGCAACCACCGGTCGGAACGTCACTTGCGAGTGCGGCACCGGCAGATCCGCGGCCTCGATGTTCTCAATGTCGCGGAACGCCTCCTGGACAGGTGCGTCGACATCCGCCGCCGGGTCGTACGGTCGGAGCGTCTCGTCACAGAGGATCTCGATGCGCCCGTTGTAGAGATCGAGACCGATTTCGTCGGCGATCTCCCGGAGGTCCTCGCCATCGAGTAACTCGATTGGATGAGGGTCGTCGTTCTGCTGGAGGCGGTCGGCGTACTCCTGAGCAGGATTCGTGAACCGGCCAGTCGTGACGACCATTCCGCGTTTGGGGCCGTCGAAGTCGAACGTCGCGATCGCCGAGTGGAGCTTCTGGACAACCGGCCGGCCGACCGTCCCAGTGTGCTTACACTCGACGATGATCGCCCGTCGCGTCCCATCGACGACCTCCTCCATGATGACGTCGCGCCCCTCGTCGGCCGTCCGCTCGGCCTGACGGACGTTCTCGTAGCCGAGGTTCCGGAAGACGTCCTCCATCAAGTCCTCGAACTCGAATCCCGAGAGGTCGTCCAGTACAGCCATCCGAATGTAATTGGACAGTATCTTGCTATGACTATATACGTTGCCGACGGTGGCGACGAAGTCGCGACGACATGAGCGTTGTTGTTGTTCGTCCCGCAAGGGGTGCGGGACGACACATCCGTCCCGGGTAACCGATGAGTTCTGAGAGCAACAGCGAGAGCGCCCCTGACCACTGGTGGTTGCATCGCCGAACAGACGACGACCATTTCGTGTTCGCCTACGAGTTCTCGAAATCCGTCCTCTGCCACGTCCAGCAATCCTCGGACTGGCTGGTCCGGGTCGATCGGGCCGATGGGACGATCCTCTTCAGCCAGCACGACCTCCGGTCGCGAGCAGCGGCGTTCGACCTCGCCGAGAGCGTTATGGGGCTCTGTACGATGCTCCATCGCGAGGTCGTCACGGAGCGGAGCCAAGCACGAAAGCCGATGTACGTCGGGTCCCGACCAACCGGGACCGCGAGTGCGAGCAATCAAGAAGCCGGACGCGGTCCAGACACCGCCCGTCGGCCGTCGGATTCCTTTCCCCGCCAGCCCCCGGAACGACCACGAGGCCTGGGACACCGGGAAGGTGAGTTCCAATAACCGCTAGCCGAGCATACCGCGACGAAGGCTGTGTGGGCGGATGCTATCCAAGGAGATCTCGTTGAGCGCCGCCGAAACTCTCCTTCGGAATGCCGTAGTCAATATTCAGATCGTCGAACCACTGAATCACGATTGGCATGAGTTCTGCCTTCTGACGTGCCATCTCCGCATGGGTCTCCCACGAACCCGAATAAGCAAACGACCATCCTTCGAGACCATGTTCCTCGCAGAGATAGATATCATGTCGAGCAATCCCGGGATCATCGAGGGACGTATCGCCCAACAGCAGAAGATTGATCTTGGAATCCAGAGGTGGCTCTGTGGATTCTTCCGAGGGCTCTATATTGACAGAGATGCTTGCCTGATCGGCGGGACCATTCAATGTCACCTCCGTTTGGAAACTCTCGCGACTGGTGATGCCGGCGATTCGGGATGCTAACTCCTGCTCCAGTCGCTCAATGTTCGACTCGGGACGCTCTATGTCTAAGATGTCACAGAGCTCCTTGATCCGTTGCTCGGACGGATTCTTCTCGTCCAAAATTGAATCGAGCAGTCTTTTCGCTTCCTCTTCTGACAGAGTTTTCGTATCACCATCAAGAGGGGCGAAGTCATCGCGACCGAGCGTTCCGGATCCCTCGGTGTAGATTTCTCCAATCGATTTCAAAGCGTGGATTGTATCCCACGAAATCTCGTCACCATCTTCCAATCCGAAGCGTTCGATGATCGTGTTACCCCGGGAGCGAAGCTTGTAATTGATGTTTCCGAGGTCGGTTGTCCAAGCGCGGATGTAGTAACCAAGATCGTGTTTGTATGCGTTGATCGTCGGCATATTCAACGACCCTCCTCTGGCTGGCTCTGAAATCGACTAAACATGGTGGCAAGCCTGAGTCGAGAGTGATCTGATGACATTCTATCAGGACAGATACACCCATAATCCATAAATCTGGTGTTAGAGCGCTTGAGGACGCCAATTACGCGCGAATAGCGTGCGCGAATTCGCGCGCGCGTGAGGGGTTCGAAGGCGACGAGTGACGGCTCCCCACTAGCGACATCGCGGCCGATACCTGTTTTCGAGACATCAACGGCTGATGAGACCCTATCACCGGAGGACATCGGCATCACGACGGCCGATTTTGACGAGATGACCTTCACAGTCAAACGAATGCTCTGTAAAAAGCACGACATCAGCGTCCACCAGAGCGTCGGCTCGCCGAGAGGAACTGGAGAATGTTCACGAAACAGTCCAATCAGAGACCACCGACTCAGATGAGTGAACCACTCTCTCCCGGCATAACGTCATTAGGTTGGATGCGAAACGGGAGATTATGCCTCCATTTCGTGTTCCTGAGACGGTTGCTGATCGGATGGCTGAACTCCTCTTCGAGGATATCAGCTCCACGTACGGGAAGCGAATCCTGTATCCGGGATGTGGGAAAGGTGAATTAATTTCTGCTGTGGAACGATATTTCGAGGACTCGGTGCATGACCCACCATCTGGGGTTGCGATCGATACAGAGGACGAGTATGTCGAGACGGTTCGAGAGAACTACACTGACCAAGTAGAGGTTCGGAACGGAGACTATCTGAGTGCGGACGCACGCCTTGACTCGTTTGAGTTCGTGCTTAGCTATCCGCCAACCGTCCAGTGGATTGATCTGAGTGAGGAAAAGCAGCGCGAGTATGCTACCTCCTTTGCTCAGATATCTCCGGATACAGCCCGTATCCATACCGGCCTGCTGTTTCTCGAACGGTCGCTACACGTCCTAACAGAGGACGGAAACGGTGTATTCTTGACTACGAGAGGATTCAAAACAGAAGAGACAAAGGGCCCCTTCCGCAGTTACTTGGCTCCGAAAGTTGCAGATGTTGAATCGGTTGATCGCGACCATTTTGAGGCCGATATTCCCCACATGCTCCTCAAAGTCAATAGTCCGGAGTCAGAGGAGTTCGACCCAGCGGTATCATCAATCCGACCAGACCCATCAGAAGTTGAGTCCCAACTCATGGCGAGTGCAACCTCACCGACAATCAGCGAGCCTGCTCGCCATACAGCGACATGTTTCCCGGAGTTGGATGTATATAGTGCTGAGGATGACGCTGCCTTCGTCTACTTAGATCTCTACTATGAGGACTACGACGCTGCATTCGTCTTCGATGATCCGGAGCAACTAGAGGGACTTCGTGGCTACGTCTCCAGAGCAGAGATGGAGATACGAGGTGAAGAGCCCGTCACCGAACACGTACTGCCGCTAACGGACTCAGATTGCGTCGCTCCCGGAGAAGAAGTCGGGACGGTAATTGAACGACTAGGAAGAGACGGAGAACGGTTCTGTTTCGTCGGCCAGCCAAATGATCCGGAGGGAATCGTGACCCGATTCGACCTGAACAAGATTCCCGTCTACCAGTATCTGTACGTGCTTCTCGCTCAGTTTGAAATTCGACTACGAAAGATCATCCGTGAACACATCCCGGACTGGGAAACTGAGACCGACATTCACATCCGCACGACCTATGTCGGCGATCTCGCACCTGACAAGCTAGCCGGGGGTACCGTAGGGAAACTACTTGACATCCTGTCTGAGGCCGATGAGATGCAGCAGCTACCGGTAGATCTAGAATCATATGGGGCAACAATATGGGATGTGAAAGACCTTCGAGATGCTGTTGCTCACTATAACCCGCTTGTTCACTCAATGAGTAACGACACGGAGAGCGATTGGACAGCAGGAGATTTACGTGCCCGACATAAGCTTTTGCGGGATATAGTAGAATCGGATTGAGCCATCTCCCCTGGGAGAGACATCCGTGGATTCCGAACCCGTAGCAGGTACGACTTCGTCGCTCAAGTACTGAGTAACGACAGTAAGATGTGTCGCCGCCGGTTGGTTATTAACCAACAGTCGGCTGTTGCCTGGGTCAATGTTGGTTAACGTGGTGTTGTTGTTGCGCCCGGCAGAGGGGCGCAGGGCGCGAGACGATGCAGGCAGCCGTCGATGAGCGTTCCTGCGTCGAGGTGACTACGATGAAAGACCCAGAGTCGAGAACCATCTTCGCTGGCGTCGATGGACGTACCGACACCGAACTACCCGAGTGGTATCGTCAGCGTCACGGCGGCAAACACACCGTGAGCTTCGCTGAGGCGATCCGCGACCTCCCGCAGGCCGTCGAGTCGACCGTGGCCTACAAGAATCCGTACACCGACGAGTGGGTCGAGACGGAGCGGTTCAACGCGCTCGTCGAGCCGAGTCGCGCTCGAGAGCAGGCCCGTGAGGAGGACGCCGAAACGGATTCCTTGTTCCATATTCCGACCGACTCGTACTCGATCATCAACCCGGTCGACGTCTACGGCCCTCTAGAGGAGGTCCTTCGGGAGGAGACTATCGACGGAACGCCGCTGGGTGACGTGATGTTCGGCGAGATTCGTCGCTACCGGGGCGGCGGCGAGGTCCATATGGACATCATGTTCGACGGCCTCGAGGTGCGCCTCCCCGGCCGGTCGGACCCGATCACGATGGGCGTCACGTCGGGCTACGACTTCTTCGGCGAGCACGCCGTCTACGTGGAGGGGTTCGCTCAGGACGGCTATTGTTCCAACACGATGCGCTCGCTCACCGACAAGGAGGTCATCAAACACGTCGGCGACGTGCGGAACTTCCGGAGCTGGTGGGAGGAACTCCTCGCACAGGTCGAACTCGTCGCCGACGACCTCTTCGAGTTCATCCGTGACGCACAGGACATCGACCTCGACTTCTCAGACCTGCCGTTCACCGTCACGGAGTTCTACAGCCTGCTGGGCTTCCCGGACTACCTGGCCGAGCGTGCCGCGAGTGATGCGGAGGCCAACGCGGCCTCTCCCGTCGAGATCGATATGTGGACGCTCCATTCCGGCGCCACGTACGCGCTCACTCACTTCTTCCAGGGCAAGGAGGGTGCGTCACTGGACGGCTACGTCCGCACGGCCAACGACATCCTGTTCAACCCGGAGGGCACCATCGGGCGGGTCGAGCGAGCCTACGAGGAGCAGCTGGAGGCCGACAGCGACGACGGGTCGCAGGCGTCGCTCGCCGGCGAGCGGGCACTCGCGAGCATCGAGCGCGTCAGCGACGATCTACAGGAGAAGGTCGACCAGTTCGAGGAACGTGAGGACGCGCTTCGTGAGCGGTTCCAGGACGCGATGGCCTGACGCTGCGATGATGGGGTAGTCGGCTGCTCTGTCTTTCTCGCCCTTCAGGGGTGGAGGGCGATAGAGATGGAGAAATCCGCGGACAACAGCGGGGCTGACGACGAATTCCCACCCGAGAAGCGCCTCGAAGCACCGAACCACCGACTGATCAAGGCTGGGATCGCGACGATCCCCGATATGGAGACACTCCGTGAGTGTGTTGCCTACGAAAACGCCAACCAGAATCGGACGCAGATTCTGCGTCGGCTCCAGTGGAAGGCCGAAGAGTTGCGTGAGGATGAGACGTAGCGATCGGTCTTAACCAACAACCGGAGTCAGCTACCACCTCGTGTTGGTTAACGTTGAGAGTGTCCCGTTTTTTCAGCCCCCTGAATGGGTGCGGGGCGCCCAGCAGCCGCCTCGCGAGTTCAGTCATGTCCCTCGATTTGAGTCCAGACTCCAGCACGGCTAGCGACATCGCTGCTGCCAGACAGGCAGACCAGATAGCGTTCCTGCATCGAGCCCCATTCGTCGCTGATGCGTTGGCCCTCGGGTTTCTCCCCGGGTTTCGAGAAGACTGTGGGTATCAGGCAGACCAGTACCAGAACCTCGAGATTCCGGTGGGGATGCTCGATAACGACTTCCGCAATCCCGACCTGGAACGATTCGTCGATTGCTTCTTCGAGCACGAGCCACAGGTCGGTGTCATCGGCGACATCTACGAACCAGATGCCGTCGACGCCCACATCGCTGCCGCTCGCGAGATCCAAGCGAGCTACCCCGAGGCCGAGCTCATCGTCGTTCCGAAGTCGCGGGCGGTGATCGATGCGATACCCGAGACCCTCGTCCTCGGATATTCACGGGGATACGCCGACCGCCTGGCCCACGAGTTCTCCGACCCAGCCGATTGGAGAGGACGACGCGTCCATATCCTCGGCGGGAGTCCGCCCAAGCAGCTCAACGCCATTCGACAGCTGACCAGACCGACACTCACGGACGAGCCACCAGCCGACATCGTCGGCGTCGACTGGAACGGGCTACATCGTGGCGCACAGTTCGGTGAGTTCTGGACGGCCGACGGCTGGGACGACAGCGGTCGCGACGCCGACCACGTCACCGTCCGAAAAACAGTGCGCCACAGCCTCGCTCGCGTCCGTGAGTTTTGGAGGGGCCACGGGATCTGGCCCGAAACGACACCGGAAGACGAGGGGCTCAACGTCGAGTACGAGGGACCGAGTCCTGCCGTTCTCGAGGACGCCGTCTGTACCGAGTGCGGGACGAACGTCTGGCGAACTCGCCGCGGCCCGTACGTGGCCGAATACGATACCGGCGCAATCTGTGGATACTGCAGCTACGAGTGCTACTTCAGCCACCGTCACCGAAACAACCTGGAGGAGATCGCCGGCGAGCAGAGCGTCTACCTCCCGCCGGCGTGACTTCGCGACCTGTTTTTCGTGCCCCCAGAGAGGGCGAGGGCTCCTTCGAGAGCCCTCAGAGGTGACTTCCAGTGAGTCAACAACAGAGTCCCGACAACGTCTCGGTCGACGAGATCCCGGTCGATATCGACAACACGCAATCAGCGGAGGTCGATTCCGCCGACGTCCCCGACGAAATCGAGTCCATCACCCGTGGGCTCGCCGGTGAGCAGCCGCCGACGAATCCCATAGTGGTTCTCAAAGCGGCCCGGTGGTGGTATCTACACGGCAAGGGCGGGACAGATCCCGCCTTCCAGTGGGCCATCGAGTGGACGCGTCACCTTGCGACTGACACACCCAGCGACGTCGAGCGCTTCGACGAGTTCCTCGAGTACCTCGTCACGGTCGGCTTCGCTGACGAACGCCACGAACTCCGCTAACCGACAGAGCGGTTTTTTGGACGCCCCTGAGGGGTGCGGCGCGGTCTGAACAGACGCAGTCGCCGTGACCTTGATTCGGTGAACACAATGGCTACGACTAGTGACTCGTCGGTCTCCTTCGAGCAGACCGACACACGATCCGACGAGATGAACAGCACCATCGAACAGTGGATCGACGACCTCGTCGCCGGCGTCGACGACGCGCAGGCCAGCGAAGAGTTCCAGGAGTGGCTCGACGTCCAGAGTCGTTTCCACGACTACTCCTACCGGAACACGCTCCTCATCAAGCGGCAGTGTCCCGAGGCGACCCGGGTGACGGGCTACCGGACGTGGCAGGAAGAGTTCGACCGCCACGTCACGGAGGGGGAGTCGGCCATCTGGATCTGGGCGCCGATCATCACGAAGCAGTGTCCAGAGTGCGAGAACTCGCCGAGCTACCACGAGGACAGTGACTGTGACTACGACGAGACGTCGCCTGAAGAGTGGTCCGAGGGCCTGGTCGGGTTCAAGCCCGCGCCGGTGTTTGACGTCTCTCAGACCGAAGGCGAGCCGCTTCCTGATCTCGACACGGAAGCAACCGGGGACGCCGGCGACCTCGTCGGTCGGCTGACTGGAGCCGCCGACGAACTTGGCGTGACGGTTCGGATTATTCCGGAAGCGGAGTGGACGCACGGCGAGGCGAAAGGCATCTGCGAGCAGCTGAGTCTCGTCGGTATGCAACCGCGTGTCGAGGTGCGTGATCGGGAGAACGATGCCGACCTTGCGCGGACGTTGATCCACGAGTACGCCCACGCCCTGCTCCACTTCGACGTCGACGACGACACCGAGCGGTCGAAACGCGAAGTCGAAGCCGAGGCGGTCGCGTACGTCGTCGGGCGGTACTGTGGGTTAGATACCAGCGGGTCGGCGTTCTACTTGGCCGCGTGGGAGTCGGACGATCCCGAGATCGTTCGCGACCGTCTCGACCGGATCAGTTCCACAGCAGAAGAGCTCATCGACGTAGCCGAAGACGGCGCTTGAATCCTTAACCAACGCACGGTTCCACACCCCGATTCTGTTGGTTAAGTCTGCTTGTCTCCGCCGTCCGCGGCAGTCGCAAGGCTAAAGCAGGCCCGTGTTTATACTCTATGTAAGAAACGCAGGTATGAGTACCATAGAGCAAACACAAAATATACGCCAGGGTCTCTCGACTCGAGAAAGTCGACTCCTTGCACAACTCGCTGGCGCGGGTCACCAAATCATCTCCGTCGACGACATCGAGACGACGCTGGAGGTCCCCCCAAATACCGCCCGCGAGATCGCCTCCCGACTCACCGAGAAGGGCTGGCTCGACCGGCTCTTCTCGGGCACGTATCTCATCATTCCACTCACAGCCGGCGAGGAAGCCGTGTACACCACCCACGAGTACCTCATCGCCGCCCACGTCGCCGAGCCAATGTACATCGGCTACTACAGCGCCCTCAGCCACCACGGGCTGACCGAACAGGTTCCCCGGACGGTGTACGTCGTCACGCCGACCCGAGCGCAAAGCCGAGAGATCCACGGTGTCCCGTACCGCGTCACGACAGTCACCGAGCGGAAGTTCTTCGGCTTTGAGCCGACATCCATCGAAGGCACGACCGTTCAGGTCAGCAACCTGGAGAAGACGCTGGTCGACTGTGCGGACCACCCCGAGTTCTGTGGTGGCCTTCGAGAACTTGCAACCGCGATGCGCACCGCCGACGACCGGGGCTGCGACTGGGACACCGTCGGCGAGTACCTCGAACGCCTCGACAACGGCGCGGCGACCAAGCGGATCGTCTACCTCGCCGATCAGCTCGGCATCGGCCTCCCCGCCCGCGAGGAACTCGTCGCGTCGTTCACGAGTGGCTACTCGTTGCTGGACCCGACGCGACCCGACACCGGATCGACCGACAGTACGTATCGCCTCCGAATCAACGTCGAGCCAGCCACGCTGGAGCCGACGGAGTCCTGATCGCGATGATCAGTCAGGACCGGCTCCGGATTCTCGCTCGCGAACTGGGCGTTCGGCAAGGGTACGCCGAGAAGAACTACGTCAATTCGTGGCTTCTCTGGGGCATCTTCACGAGCGGCTACGGCGACAACCTCCTGTTCAAAGGCGGGACCGCGCTGTCCAAGCTGTATTTCCCGCAATCGTGGCGATTCTCAGAAGACCTCGATTTTGGCGTCGAAGGGGAGTACCAGGGGTCCAAACAGGAACTCCGAACGGTCCTCGATACGATTGCCGACCGCTCTGGCATCGAATTCGAGATTCGAGAGCATCACGAATCTCAGCAGGACCACTACCCGACCCACTACGTCGACATCAGCATTCAGTACCGCGGCGTCCTCAACCACCCCAACACGACCAGCATCGACGTGATGGTCGACGAGCACGTCGCTTTCGATCCTGTTCAGCACACGCACGCGTACGAAGACGTGCCCGAGTTCGACCTCCAGGCGTACAGCGTCGAGGAGATCTTCGCTGAAAAGCTCCGAGCGATCTACCAGCGCGGGGCCGCCCGTGACTACTACGACCTCTATCAGCTGCTCGAAACCGATTCGGTCACCATCAACTTTGCCGACGTGGGGCCCGCCTTCGACGCGAAGTGCAAACACGATGGGCTCACCGTTGATCTGAGCGACGGACTCCCGGACGAGCAACAAGAAACGATCCGCCACCAGTGGGAGACCACGCTGCCGGACCTGACCGGTGATCCGCCGGCGTTCGAAATGGTCTGGGAGCAGTTGGACACGGTGATCTCCCAACAGGGATCGCCGTAGGCAACGGCCGATGTCGGTGTGGATGACCGATGGGTGCTGCATCCGGAGCTCTGGCGATTAACCAACAAGTCGGGATATCTGGCTGGTGCGTTGGTTAATTTTTTGAGCGCCCGCCGAGGGGTGGAGGCGCATTCCAGCCTCACCGAATTATGACAGAGCGACATCTCAGAGCCGTTCTGGCAGAAGCGGAGCGAGTCGCAGAGCAGTACGACCAGATCGCCCAAACCACGAACTCCCCTACACACGAGTATCTCCGGTACGCTGTACTCCGACTCCTCGAAGGCGATGCCAACGCGATCCCCGAGGAGGTCCCGCAGGTCGATGGCGTGACGGTCGGATACGGCCGAGATCAAGCGATGTACGACAGTTGGGGGTCCGACGTCGAGTGGTGGGACACAGTACCGCCACAGGACGACTGTACGCGCTTTCGAGTGTTCTACCCTGAGGACCAAACACCGGTTCCTCGGGGCATCCTCACCGTGATGGCCGCGCTGAGGGCATGGCGAGTCTGGGAAGGGAATGCCGCCACCTGTGGCTCCTACGATCATCGAGAGCGACGAGAAGTCCACTTTCTCTGGCCGGAGGGGAACCTTGCGGAAGCACTCTTGGAAAACCGGATTCAGGAGATTGGAAGCGCTGTCGCTCCAGACGGCGGACAGGCGGGAGACGTCCGCGACCGAATGCTCGTATCAGACGGCTCCACCTCAGCTGATGATCTCGAGCCCCGCACAAAGCGCGCTGTCGAGGAAGCGATGACCGTCTCCCTACTCGCCAAGGGTGGTCGCTACGAAGTCGAAGCGGCGTCCGGAAATCGATACGAAGTCGATATCATCGGGCAATCCTGTACCTGTTCCGATTGGCAGCAGCGCGCTCCAGACGGGGGCTGCAAACATATGCGTCGCGTCGATCACGAAATCAAACAGGGGCAGGTCCCACGTCCAGATGGTCAGCTTCCACCACAGGTGTAAGCTCCTGTCTTGCTTCTCAGTCGCTTCTGCGTGGTAGTTTACTCTGGGGTAAACTACTTTGGCGTACTCGATTGAACACACCAATATGGACGATGGCCTTGGGAACGGTGAGAACACGGCACCACGGGAACTCATCCATTTCGTCACTCAGCAGACGCGGTTTGCCCTAATCAACAACATCCTCCAGCACCCCGAGCAGCTTCCTTCGATGTACGAACTCGAGGAGCTCAACCCCAGCGTGAGTGACGCCACTGTCTACAAGCACATCCAGAAGCTGATCGATGAGGGCATCGTGAAGGAGGTCGCCCTGGACGACGACCAGCGCCGACAGGGCTACCCCTGGAAGTTCTACGGTCTCACCGAAGAGGGTCAGGAGTTCCTGGAGGAGCACAACCTGCTCGCCGCTGAAGAGACGCTCCAACAGATCTACGACACCATCGGCGATAAATCCGAGAAGATGGTCAAGTACGAGAACGCGCTTCGTCCCGACGACATCTAATGGAACGTTCTATTCCCGAATAGTTTGCTATTCATACTCTTCAGCCCGTGACGGGGCGATATCTGTTTAACCAACAAATCTATACCGGTACGCACTTTGTTGGTTAACATGTGAGCAGCCGATGCTTTACGAATCCTCCATACCGCGAGTGTCGTTTGAATCTCTGATCGCATTCACCTCCAGCTATTCGCTAACTTGACGTATTCGCAACGACCGGTTGGATGGCAGTCACCACGGATAGGACTAGGTGATCGAAGCTATGTTCTCCGCCACTAAGTACCGGTTCGACTCCGTTGGCAGGTCAAGCGTGTGGGACTGTAAATTCCTCAAACCCGGACTCACTGTCTACATCCTCAAACCAGCGTGTTCCAAAAGAGATTCTGCCTTCTTTTCACCGATATGCTCGACGTTGGTTAGGTCCTCAATGGTCGCAGTACGAAGATCACCTACCGTCTCATACCCCTCTTGAGTCAATTTAGAGATCAACACCCGACCCACACTCGGAACATCTGCCGCGAAATCTTCTATCGAGGTATCGTCTGGTATCTGTTTATCTGCTATTGGACTGGGTTCTCCTGAATTATTTTCTATGTAGTCCAAAAGTTTCGAAACAGTCCCTTCGCCAATCTGTTTAATATCAGTTAGTTCATTAGCCGTTGCAGCACGTACGTCTCCTACAGTCTCATATCCCTCTTTTTCGATCTTCTTTCGACTGGTATCTCCGAAACCGGGGATCTGCTCCGAAATCTTGCGGAGCTCAACATCGTTCGAGATAGCTGATCGGTCGCTCGCTCGATTCCAATCTCGATCTCCCGGTATCTGATTCTGGGTGAACTCAATCAACCGCTCTGCTGTTTCCGTTCCAACTCGGTTCACTCTCATTAATTCGCGATTGGAAACTCCCTCCAGATCACCGAGTGTCTCGTAACCCTCGTTTTCCAGATTCGTTACGATAACCGGTCCTGCACGTGGAATCTCGTCCACTACGGTTCTGATAGACGTTTCTGGTGTGAATTGAGTTTGTTGAGTCTGATATCTCTGTGGCTCTTGAATTTTCTCGTGGAGCCGATTAGCCATCTCAAAAGCCCGACTGAATCCCTCTGGTGGAGCACCGAGTGATGCTAATTTCGTCTGTTCATCCTCTTCAGCATCTTCGGAAGGGATCTCATACTCCTCAGGTAGCCCAGTCCAGAATTCGTCAAGAGATTCTTCGAGCGAATCATTCACACCCTCAACTGATGCATTTGTTGCGGAAAATCGATGTCTCCACCACGTCGCACTCGGTTTTCGTGAGTCCTGGTTGGTCTCCTCACTGTTGACGAGTTGTCTATTAGACCAAGTCATACCAGAGAGTCTGCTGATAACGATACGAGGTTGCGAAGTTCTTCATCCGATAGTTCAGTTATCCACTCGTCGCTATCGGCCAGTACCTGTTCTGCTAGGTCACGCTTGCTCTCAATAATTTGGTCGATCGATTCTTCGATCGTTCCTCGACAAATCAGTTTGTGTACCTGTACGTTATTGTCTTGCCCAATCCGATACGCTCGGTCAGTTGCTTGCTTTTCGACGGCAGGGTTCCACCACCGGTCATAGTGGATAACGTAGTTAGCCGGCGTGAGATTGATCCCGGTGCCACCAGCATGCAGTGATAACAAGAAGAAACAGGATCCCTCAGTGTTCTCAAATTCGTCAATCATCTCTTCCCGCTCCTCCTTCGCTGTCCCCCCATAGAGGTAGAACACACGGTGGCCTTGACCTCGTAAGTGTTCTAACAGCAGCTCCGCCATCTGGGTGTATTGTGTGAATATCAGTCCCTTCTCGTCATTAGCTCCTATCTTCTGGACGAGGTCATCAAGGACGTCAAGCTTGCCCGATCGACCACTGATACGCTGATCGTCGTTAAGATACTGACGTGGGTGATTACAAATCGATTTGAGATTGCCGATCAGCTTCAGAATTCGCCCCCTTCGTTCGATATCCTGGGACTGCTCAATTTGCTCAAAGATTTCATCGGCTACTGCCTTGTATAGGGTTGCTTGTTCCTCAGTGAGTCCACAGTACTCCTTTTTTTCCAATTTCTCCGGAAGATCGTCGATTATCGAGTTGTCAGTTTTCTCACGTCGCAGCACAAATGGACGTATGAGTTGTCTGAGCTGCTCCATCTTCTCAATATCTCCCTGTTCCTCAATAGGCCGAGAAAAGGCGTTTCTGAATTGGCTCTCGGTGCCAAGTAGTCCGGGATTGCAGAACTCCATAATGGACCAAAGTTCACTCAACCGGTTCTCAACGGGAGTTCCAGTTAACGCCAACCGATGATGAGCCGACAGTGACCTTATCGCCTGTGTACGACTGGCTGATGTGTTTTTGATCTTCTGTGCCTCATCAAGAACGATCCTATGGAACTGAATGTCTCGCAGTAGTTCGATATCGCTCCTCGCCGTCCCGTAGGTAGTAATGATTACGTCGTGGTGTTGTATGGCGCTGGCAAGGTCGCCCCCCGACATTCGACCTTGGCCGTGGTGAATATGTACCGTCAGATCTGGTGTAAACTTATTCGCCTCACTTTTCCAGTTGTATACCACAGACAACGGACACACTACAAGTGTCGGACCAACCAAGGGATCAACGGAACGCTCTTGAACGAGACGGGCGAGTATCTGTATCGTCTTCCCCAGTCCCATATCGTCCGCCAGACAGCCACCAAAGCCGTGATCTTCCAGATACGAAATCCAGCCTAGGCCCGTTTTCTGATACGAGCGCAACTCCCCGTCAAACCCAGACGGGGTGTCTATTTTCTCGGCCCATATCTCGAAATCCTGCTCAAACAACTTCTTGAACGTTCCCTCTAATCTCTTTTCGACGACCGGGAGGCTAACTCCGTCGTCGCTAATCTCAGTATCCGCTTGAAGCGCTTCCTCAAGAGTACGTTCTTCTTCACGATGGAGGAGGTCTCTTGCCGATTTGGCGTCATCGTCCTGTACTGAGACCCACTTTCCCTGGAAGTGTACGAGCGATTGTTTGAGTGTGGATAGTTCTTCCAACTCGTCTTCAGAGAGACTGTTTTCCCCGAGAACGATCTCCCAGTCGAACTCACACAGCTGTTCAATTCCCAGACCGCTACCAGTAGTCTCAAACTCGTCATCGGCGTCAGAGACGACCAGTCGAGCACCCAGTCGTTGCGGCGGCTCTCCCCACCAGTTTGGAAGAATCACTCCAAATCCTGCTTGCCGGAGAACTTCTGCATATTCCTGTAGGAATTCGGCGGCATCGCTGTTCGATAACTCTATCGCAGTCGGTTTCGATTGGTCGAGTTCTTCCTTGAGTCGTGGATATAGCGGGGATGCGCGCTCCAGTTCGTTTTTCAGTATCTCAGTGGGCTGGTTGAGATGGCGTGCGAGTATTTTCGATGTGGAGCGATCCGAGTTCCACAGTTCGCTCGCCTCAACGACGAGGCTCGGGTCGTCCTCAGATTGCAGGAGCAATTCGAGCATCCAACCGTCAGGAACAACCGGTTCCGTCTCCGACTCCGAAATCAGCATATCAGTTTCCACTTCAGGCTCTTTCAGCTGGAAACAGAGCCTGACTTCTTGCTCATCCCCTGTCACGGGAGGGCGTGTCCACTCGTCGAGTTGGTCTCGAAGTTCAGCGATCGCCTCGGGAGCAGCATCGATCGGCTCCCCGGTCCTTTGAAGCGTGCGGATCCATTGTTGATGGGCTGATTCCACTTTGTCCGTGGCTAAGTCCGTCTCAGTCGGGGATAAGCGCTCTTTCGACAGCGCATTGACCACTTGGTCTAGTGCGCGCGTCAAGACATCCCTTGAGGAACGACCGATTGGATCATTAGGGGATCCTCGGTTGAGGATAGGCTTCGATCCAATCCCTACGGATGTCCGTGCGAGCGGTGGCATCGCTTCCATCAGCTCCGTAATCAGATCAATATCAGCTTCCCTAGAGGGGTACGCACGCCAAACACCGGTAACGGACCCGTCCTTCTCTGCGAGGTGTGGTACAACCCGCCCAGATTCAACGTACGACTCTGCTACCGAGCAAACAGAAGACCAGTACTTGACGGTCCGTCCCGATTTGATAAGGTTTTCTCCGTGACTAATCGTCTCCTTATCAGTTGAAGATGGCTGCGAAAGATATGAGAGGATCAATGGAGCGTCTCTTGGATCGACTTCCACTGCTGGGATGAGCCACGGAGCGAGTGATGTGGTAGTCTCTTGTGCGTTCTCTTCCCGAATTGATGGGGACGGCTGAGGATTATCTTGACCTGACGGCAAATAGACTGTGAGAGTGATCATCTCCGTATTTGCGTTTCCATACCCCGCATATGACAGAATATCGTTGAGAGTCTGCTTGTCAACAGCAAACGGATGCCTCTCTCCACCTTTCGAGTCCTGTTCCTTTGTTCGCAAACGAGGAAGTGTCGAATCCTCTGCCCAGAGGTATATTTTCCCGCAATCGTCCGTGACCGCATGTAAGATGAACATCCCTCGTATGTGTTCCGTGAAGTTTGGTGGGTTAGTGGCGATTTAGTAGCTCGTAGTATAATTGCTAAGGGTGTACATCTTCGCGTCATAAATTCATTCATAAAGAAGTTGCGAGTAATGTTACAGGTAGCGAGGACTGACTGATATTACCAACTTAACCAACAAAACTATGGATTAGCGGGTTATGTTGGTTAACACGAGGCGACCGCTGATGTCCTACGAGCCACCGACGCCGCCGGCGGAACTCCCGACAGACCTCGTCAATACGCTCAACGAGTCCTCTTCTGAGCAGCTCCAGCGCGTTGCCCGCTACGCTGAAGAGCTAGCTGAGCACAAAGCTGGCGAGGCACGTCTCGAAGAGGATTCAGATGAAAGCGAAATTGAAGAACGTCCCGACGATCTGCCGGACGACGTCCCGGCGAAGGCCACGATCACGATCAAGGAGATTAACGACAACCGCTACTACTACTGGCAGTGGCGAGAAGGCGAAAAAGTTCGTTCCCAGTATAAAGGCCCCGTCAGTCCCGACGAGTAGACGGTGGTGAACCGTAGCCGGAGGTTTGTCAAGCGCAATTAGTAGCGTCGCAGAGGACACCCCCCAGAGTGTGAATGGGTTCAACCCACCCCACACCCCTCAGTGTGAATGGGTCCGGTCAGTCCAAACAGGTAACACTCGGAGAAAAAATACCCACCCCACGTTTCCGTCGTAACTGGAGGTCGGTGGAGGGAACGCAGCCACGATCGAGGGGATCACACCCCCCACGTTTCCGTCGTTTCGTCACCCGGCCAAAGTCGATTATTGGGAGTAGAAGACGACCTCGGATCCCCCACCCCACGTTTCCGACGTATCGAGAGATACACTCGTGATCAGGGGTGTGGTCAGCGACCGAAACGGGAGCTAGGCCAGGTCTTCCAGCCGGCTATCCCGGAGGACAGATTTCAGCACGATGCCGGTATCCTGAACCAACCGGTGCTCGAGATAACTGCCTTCACCCCGGCCACCCCCGGTCCGAGTAGATTCAACGACACCGAGGAACGCCTGCTCTTTCAACAGCTCGTAGACGCGGTGCTCGCTGAGAGTCTTCGCATCGGCCTTCTCTGTCGTCGCTTGATACCGTTCGTAAATTCGGTTGGTAGAGAATCCATCCTCGTTCGGATTCTCTTCGGTGAGCAGCGCGAGCGAATAGAGGATGAATTTGACCTGTGTCGTCGACCCGCGTAGCAGCTCCTCGAAGCGATCGATTTCAGCCCACTCCTGGGCATCGCGAACGTGTTCCTCGACGACCGTCTCGACGTTTTCTCGTTCGGCCAGTTCGCCGGCGTGACGAAGAATTTCGATGGCCTTTCTGGCGTCACCGTGTTCTTGGGCAGCTAGTGCCGCCGTCAGCGGGATCACATCATCAGAGAGAACGCCATCGTGGAACGCGTCCCGTCGGTGCTTCATAATCTCGCGCAGCTGATTCGCGTCGTAGGGTTGGAAGACGAACTCCTCCTCGCGAAGACTGGACTTGACGCGTTCGTTCAGCTGGTCGCGATACTCGATCTTGTTGCTGACTGCGATGACGCCCAGGTGGCAATCCGCTTTCCCCGATTCGCGAGCCCGCGAGAGCTGCATAAGAATATCATCGTCATCGAGTCGGTCCACCTCGTCGAGAATGATGATGACTGACTCGTAGGCAGTATCCAGAATCTCCCAGAGATAGTCGTAGTATTCCCCGCTGCCAATCCCTGCGCGTGGAATATCGAAGTCAGTCTCGTCCGTTTCGTTGAGTGAACGAGTCACCGTCCTCGCGACGCGTGTCTGTGTGTTGTGCTGCGCGCAGTCGACGTAGACCGTGCCGACGGACACACCGTTCGACTCCGCGGCTCGGCGGGCTCGTTCTGTGACGTGACGGGCAACGAGCGACTTCCCCGTACCCGTTTTCCCGTAAATAATCACGTTGTTGGGCGGATCGCCACGAACGATCGGCCTGAGTTCAGCAGCAACGGCCTTGATCTCGCCATCTCGGCCGACGATACGGCCGCTTTCAGGGACGTGGCCAACCTTCAGCAGTTCCTTTCGAGCGAAAATGTTGGCTCGGTCGGGGTCGTCTTCATCAAAGTCAAAGAGGGGATCGTCAGCGGGATCCTCGTAGCGGCCGTCGAAGTCAGAGAGTTGGGACGGTTCCTCAGCCATCAATATCAGATATCGCGGATGGGACCTACTTAATGATTTGGCTACCTCGACCAGAGTGTAAATCGGGCTATGGTCGTCTTCTGATGTTTTGTCGCTGGCGTATCATCCTCACAAAGGGTCGAGTCGGTCCCGAGTGAAATCGGATTCGGAGCGAGAGTTACCGCCGCAGACGGGCACCCCCAATCCAGAGTGAAAACGCCAGACTGGAGCGGGTTTGACACACCCCTGGTCAAGAGTGAATAGCCCTCCATACGGGAGCAGCGTACTTGGTTGAGACGACACCCCCCGTCCAGAGTGTATCTCCCGAACCTGGTAATCAATCATTTCTATGAGAGGACACATCGACCCTGGACGTCTGACGCACGGCAGACACCCCTCGTCCAGAGTGAAAGCGTAGGTGTGACGAGCAGGAGTGAAGTGTGAACCTCGAGTGATGCTGACGAGCGTTCGTCGGCACCCCCAATCAAGAGTGAAGACACAGGTCAGATCTCCAGCCGAAGCAAAGCAGGGTACAATCGGAACTGTCGGGATCGGGTATCTTGATTCCGAGTGATGAGGGAGATCGGGAGATACCAATCCCGATTTCGGCTTTGATGCCGGTTCGCTGGTTGGCGAATAGTCAGAATGACGATTTTCCTTCAACGTCTCATAATACGCGGACGATGAAATCTAACCCCCACACCCCTCGTCCAGAGTGAAACGCTACGAGAGTCCCTCGGTTGACCCGGCGGAAACCACACGACGAGTCGGCTGGAAAGTACCGAAATCACAAGACGTGAGACGAGTATCCCTCGAACAGCAGTCGTCACACAGTCGAAGATCCTCTAAACATACCAATCTCCATAGTATTACCTAGAGGTTTTATTACTACCTACCTCCTACCACTCCCCAAGTGCATTCAGCACAAGAAGGAGGACGAAGGCGGCATTCGTCCGGGTGGTTTCGAACCGCTGCTCGTGTTCGCTGTTCCATTTCCTCCGTGTTCTCCCGTCTCAAGCAGTCTTTCCGCGATTCCTGTTGCTTTCTCCCCACAAGAACCCCCGTTTCCCGTGGACCTCACCCCACTCTCCGATTGGTTTTCACTCTGGACGAGGGGTGTGTGGGCGAGGTATTCTCTCCAGCTCCCTTCCGTGTCTTCACTCAGTATTAACCAACAAACCTCCCGATACCTCGATAGTGTTGGTTAACCACTCTCAATCTCGGTGAAGGCGTCCAAGTCCGTTTCCCGAGTTTCCGCGATCTCGCGTTGAATCTCCATCCGATCCCAGCCAAGTGGTGCCAGCACACTCTCGACAGCTCTGACGAGTTGCGTCTCGTAGTACGACGCATCGTACGACTCTATCTCTTCGTGGGCTAACGCGACCCGCTCTCGCGAGCTCTTCTCGTCGTCGACGACCACGTACTCGATGTCCTGTCCTGGGTGGATGGCGAGGTCCTGGTCCCGAGCCCGCTTCAGCGCCGCCACGTTCTGCGTATTCTGCGTGTACCCTTCCAGCGGCTTGGAGACACGATTCCGTTCGACGAGCTGCTCGACCGGCACCGTTCCAGCGTGGAGGCGCTTGATCGCGTCCTGAAGACAGTCGAGTACGGTGTCCGGAGATTTAGTCGCACCGAGCCGTTCGAGACAGTCCCGCTGGACGTCCTCGATGAACGGTGGGGTTGAGCGCTGCCGGGCTTCGATACCGCGTATCTTGAAATCGTCGTCGCCGGCGACCTTCCCGAAGTACTTCGTCAACGCGCCGGCGTCGCTCTCGCGCTGCGGCACGAACGCCACCCAGTCGTAGTGGGCTTCGTGTTCGAGCCGGATCTCGACCTCTTCCGTGATTGCCGTCGCGAGTGCTTTGAGGTCTTCGCGGTTCTCGTCGTCGACGTCAGGGTCCGGGGTCACCCAGATGGAGTCAACGATGCCGTGGACGACCCGCCAGCCGCCGGCTTCCAGTTGCTGTTTTGCCGTCAGCAGAATTTCGCGAGCGAATGCGTTAATCGCCTCGTGGCACTCAATGCGGCCGAACTTCGCGTTGCTGAATCCCTGATAGCCGAAGCAGGCGACGAGGATCCACTTCAGCGCTCCCGACCGTCCCTCGAGTTCCACCAGCCGGTCCTCGTCGGGGTTGTTCCGTTCCTTCTCGCGACGAATGGCCGCCTTGATCTCGTCGCGCGCGTCGATGATCGGCTGTAGCACGTCGACAAGGTAGCCCCGGTCGTCGCAGATCGAGTACCCGAGGCCGGGGACGTCGTCGCGGTCGCTGTGGCAGTCACACCGGATGACGTCCGGTGAGACGTTCCGCGTACAGATGATGTTCGGGTACAACGAGGAGAAGTCGAGTTCGTGGACGTTCTCGTGAAGCCCGACCTCGGGCGCGAAGATGAAGCCGCCACGGTCGGCGTCGTGGAGCGTCCCCATCGGCTTGAAGAACTCGTGGCGCCAGGAGTTCCACGGGACGAGGACACCGCGGTCGTGGGCCTCGCAGATCTGGATCGCCGTCAGCACGTTCCCGATTGACGCCCACGCGAGCTCCTGGACGGGCTTTTTCGAGCGCGACACGAGGTCGATGACGCCCTCGAGGTTCGTCTCCCCGTAGAAGAACGTGTTCGACTCGTCGATGATCGCCCGTCCGGGCACGTTGTACCGCGCCGGTGAGTGACCGACGCGACCGTAGCTCGAGTACGTCGACCGGCTCGCAAGCTGCTGGTAGTCGACGTCCGGCCACCGACTCAGCGAGAAGTCGCCGACGCCGGCGTCCGTCGCCATCTTGTACAGCGTCGGGACGATCTCGCTGGTTGAGCAGACCAGGACGTCCGGATCGTGTGCTTCGAGCACCTCCTGGACGGCGGTCAGGATATCCGTCGGCGAGCCGGTGACGGTGTCGCCGGCGACAGACAGTTCCCCATAGACGTCGTTGCTCGTTTCGGTCACCGGGACGCTGAGACGGAGCGTCGAGAGCTCGCTCGCCGGCGTCGGATCGGCGCCGGTCTCCAGACAGTACCGGAACTCTCGCGAGAAGTCGACGTTGAAACAGGCGAGATCCCCGATTGGATAGTCCGACAGCTGGCGTGCCTGCCGGGCGAGTGGAGTGACGCGATCGATGTGGGCAACGTCGACTGCGAGAACGGCCTCCTCGTCTCGTCGAAAGCCGGGGCGTCGCGCAACCATCTCGGTCGCGACGACGTCCGGGTGCTGGTCGTACACCGACTGGAGTGTCGTGAGGTCGAGGTCGGCATCAGGGTCGCGAGCGGCGACGTAGAAGCGTGGGGTGTAGTCTTGGCGCTCGGTCGCCACGGCGCTGTCGGCAGTTGCCTCCCACTCCAGGACGCGGCCGTCGTCCAGAAAGTCGATACTGAACGACATCGTCACGGGTTCGCGTCCGGTGGGGCACTCTCCTGGTCATCGCGTGCTGCGACCGCGGCTTCGAGCTCCTCGAGGCGTTCCTCGTGGTCGTCGAGGCGGGCCTCCTGTTCGAGATCGATGCTGAGTAGCGCCGGCAGCAGCGGGTTCTGGTGGTTCAACAGCCCGCTCGCGTCGGCGTGCTCGCGGGCGTACTCGAATAGTCGGTCGAAGCGCGGCTGGTCGCGACGCCGCAGTGCCCGGCGGAACTCCGTCCAGCGCTCTTCGATGGCCCGCAGCGCATCTCGGTACGTCGGGTTTGTGCGCCCCATCGCTATCGACCTCCTGTTCCGGTCGCGGTCCACGCATCGAGCAGGGGATTCGCGGTAGCCGACACCGTCTCACCGTCAGCTGTGACGCCCGTCCCGACGCCTTTGGGAGTCGGCGTCGACGGCGCCGGCGTCGTCGGTTCCACGCCGACCTGCGTGGCGCGTGCCGCGAGCAGCTGCCGCCAGTACGCGAACGTCGTCTGGTAGTACGCGCCGTCGTCGACGGGATAGACGAGCGTCTCGAAGTCCTCGCCGACGACCCGCGGCCCCATCCGGGTTTGCTCGCACTCCAGGTGGTGGTCGGCGACCGTCGCGATTGATTCGGTGAATTCGTTTCGTTCGTTTCGCGTAACGAGCACCGGGATGTCATACCCCTCGGCGTAGGTCACTAGCCGGGCGAGGGTTCGGGCCTGGAGGGTTTTCGCGTGAGTCTCGCCGAGGGTATCGTCGGCGCGGTACTGGGCGTCGACGGCCGGCGCGACGATGAGAGCGGGCGTGTGGGACGACGTGTCCTCGTCGCGACTCGGTTGTCGACCGGCCGGGCCGGCGTCGGTGGTGGACATCTGGATCGACTTGTTCACTGCCGTCGGGAGATCACAGCTGGCACCGTAGTGCTGGTAGGCGGTAAATCCGCGTGCCACGTGGATTCGGTTGAGCAACCGTTGACTGGGGGCTATCTGCGTCAGCGTGGCCGTCGTCGCATGGCCGTTTGCGTCAATCCAGAAAGCGGGCCCGTCATGTAAGAGGAGATGATCGAGTACCAATGACTGAAGAATCGGTACACCCCGATCACCTTCGACATCAAGGAGAGTTATACCGTCCTCAAGGGAGGGAAGCAGCATTCCGTCCGTCGCGGGGTCGGCTTGATTAGCCAGATTCTGGTTGCGGTCAGCGCTCCGTGTTGGCTGGTCTACCGCCAATCGGTTCGACGTCGATGTGGAGCGGTCGGGCATACTCCAATAGATGGCCACGTACCAGATAAGCCGCGGCGTGTCGCTTCCGCATTTCCAAGGAATGACTGAGTAATGCGGTAAATCGGACTCAGGCGCTGGATTTTGGCGACCGTCCGAAGGTTTCCGAGAAGGCTTCCAGAATGACCTTGGTTCGGATGGTTCGTAGCGAGTGGGCCCATCCTTTCAGGCTGGGTCTGAGCGACAACACGGCCCCACAATCCAGGTGCTACGGCTTGTCTGGATTTTCCACCGCCTCTAGACCGGCTTCGATAATCTCTTGATAGGCTTCTTCGAGGTGCTTGTCCTCTTGTTCGGCGTAGTCTTTCACCCGCCCATTCAGTGTGTGCGAGATGTCGATGTTCGGTCGCATCGTTTGTGTCCAAAAGACATTTAGACATTCAGAAACAAATGTCTGTTGTCGTGAGGCGAACCAATACGTTCGCGGTGCGACCGCTCTCCGAGCAGGATGAGCAACTGCTCCGCGAGTTGTTGGACGCCTCCGCCAGCCTGTGGAACGAACTGAACTACGAGCGCCGTCAGAACTTCTTCGACGGCGACTCCGTATGGGATACTGCCGACTACCGAAAACAGTACGTCGGTGTCCTCGGCTCCGCTACTGCCCAACAAGTCATCCGTAAGAACAGCGAGGCGTGGCGGTCGTTCTTCGCCGCCTGCGAAGATGGCGAGGACGCCGCCCCGCCCGGTTACTGGGGCAACGAGGAGGCCGGTAGAGAGTTGCGGACGTACATCCGTAATGACTCCTACACCATCGAAACTGGTGAACGGAGTCGCCTCGAAATCCCGGTCGGCCAAGACCTGAAAGATGAGTACGGACTTGGCTACTACGACCGCCTACGGCTCGAAGTCTGCGGCGCTCCCAAGTGGGACGGCGAACAGGGCCGATTGGAACTGTACTTCGACGAGATCGACGACACGTTCAGAGCCATTCAGCCTGTCACTGTCCCGGATTCTCGACAGGATTCACCACTAGCCGACGAATCGGCTGCTCTGGATGTAGGCGCGAACAACCTCGTCGCTTGTACCACCACCACCGGCCAGCAGTATCTCTACGAGGGACGCGACCTGTTCGCCCGCTTCCGTGAAACCACCGAAGAAATCGCGAGGCTCCAATCGAAACTCCAAGAGGGCCGAAACAGCAGTCAGCGGATTCGATCCCTGTACCGCAAGCGAACGCGCCGCCGCGACCACGCCCAAGACGCTCTCGTGCGGAATTTGATCGAGCGACTATACGACGAAGGTGTCGATACGGTGTACGTCGGCGACCTTACGGACGTGCTGGTGGACTACTGGAGCGCGGAAGTGAACGAGAAAACCCACCAGTTCTGGGCGTATCGCTCGTTCATCGATCGTCTCGCCACGACCGCCGAGGAGTACGGTATCACGGTCGAAGTCCGCTCAGAAGCATACACGACGGCGGAGTGTCCAGTGTGTGGCGAACGAGAGAAGACGGAGCGGGACGGCAACGTGTTCCGCTGTTCGTGTGGCTACGAGGGGCACGCCGACCTCGGTGCGTCACGGACATTCCTCGAACGACAGGCTGGCGTAAATCTGGACGTCGGGTCGATGGCACGGCCTGTGCGCCTCAAGTGGGACGACCACATTTGGTCGGAGTTCTCACGCTCTCCCGAGAGGGCCAGTCCCAACGAGGAGCGCACAAACCGGAGTACTCGCACGGGGAAACTTGCCTCCGTGGGTGCGGCATAGCCAATATCCCCACCGGAGGAATCCCATTCCCCTAAGGATGGGAGGATGTCAATGGGCGCGATCTGGGCGAGTTTACTAGTTGTCCACAGTCCCGATACGCTTCGCCGTGGCGCTTCCGCGTTTCAGGAAAGCCACGAGATAGATGGCAGCCCAATCTCGGTCGTCGTGTTTTGCGGACGATTGACTATTTCCGCTGCTGCTCAGTTAACCAACACACCGGATCTTCCGGGGCTGTTTGTTGGTTAAGAACATCGGCGCTGACGCGAAGTTCCTGTGCGATTACGTTGAAGATGCTACCCTCCGAACTCCTCGGTATGTGTGGCCGAAACTCGCTCTTCATCGACCAAGCAGACCTCGAGGCCCGCTTCGATGCCGAGGTCGTCGCGGACGGCGGGTACACACCCCGATACAACATCGCGCCTGGCGACGACCTCCACATCATCACGAACGAGGCCTCCGACGAGATTGACGCCTACCACTGGGGGTTGATTCCGTTCTGGGCGGACGAGCCCGAGGAGGGCATCATCAACGCTCGCTCCGAGACTGCCGACGAGAAACGCGTCTTCGAGCGGGCGTGGAAATCACGTCCCTGCCTCGTCCCCTCGTCAGGGTTCTACGAATGGAAATCGCCGAACGGCGGGTCGAAGCAGCCCTACCGGATTTACCGGGAGGACGACCCCGCATTCGCGATGGCTGGGCTCTGGGACGTCTGGGAGGGCGACGACGAGACGATCTCGTGCGTCACGATTCTCACGACGGAGCCGAACGACCTGATGAACTCAATCCACGACCGGATGCCGGTCGTCCTCCCGCAGGACGCCGAGTCCGACTGGCTCGCCGCAGACCCGGACACCCGCAAGGAACTGTGCCAGCCGTACCCGAAGGACGACCTAGACGCTTATGAGATCTCGACGCGAGTCAACAACCCTGGCAACGACGATCCCCAGGTCATCGAGCCGCTGGACCACGAGCAATCGGGCCTCGGCGAGTTCAGTTCCTGATAGCTGACGGCGTCACGGTCACTGCATCGGCGATGCAGCTGCCGAATCGACGAGCGAGTACTCTCGATCCCGACTCGTGCCTTCCGCCTCGAGGAGGTTGTACTGCTCCATCTTCGAGAGATACGTGCGGATAGTCCGCTTCGTCCGTGGGTCATCGACGTCCTCGGTATAGCGCTCGTGAATCTCGCTCGGCCCGACCGGGCCGTGCTCGCGAACGATGTCGTAGACGACGCGCTGGTGCGGCGTGAGCGAGTCGAGGCTCTTCTGCTTGATCTGGGCCCGAGCATCCTCGGCGGCGTCCAGGAGAATATCGTCGGTGATGCGCTCGTGGTTCTCACGATCGGCCTTGCCGGCGGCTGTTCGGAGGATGCCGATTGCGAGGCGGGCGTCGCCGGCGGCCGCGTCGGCGATCCGGTAGAGCTGGTCGTCGGTGATGACGTCCTCATCGAGGCCCCACTTCGCCCGCGCACTCAGAATGTCGTACAGCTGCTCGTCGTGGTACTTGTCCATCCGGACGTGTTCACTCGAACGGAGCCGACTCACGAGCCGGTCGTCGACGCGGCTGAACAGCTCCTCCTCCTTGTTCGCGATGCAGATGATCGCAAACTGCGGGAGGCTGTGGAGGTCGTAGATGACGCTGGGGTCCTCCAGTTGGTCGACCTCGTCGAGAATGACGACGGTTCGCGGGCCGTCGTGCTGCTGGAGGCGGTCGACGAGTTCGTCGTGCGGCGTCGATTGTCGGTGGATGTCGATGGTCGCGCCGAGGTCGTCGAGGATCTGGTAGAGCGTGCGGAACCGCGTGTAGTTGCGCCAGCAGTTGACGTAGGTGGTCTCGACGTCGAGGACCTCTTCCCGGAGTCGTTCGGTGACGAACTGCGAGATGCAGGTCTTGCCGGCGCCGCTGGGTCCAGTGACGATGGCTGTGTCGGCGGGTTCCCCGTTCGTGATGGGCTCAAGAACGCTGGAGAGGTGGTTAACTTCGGCGTCGCGATGCTCAACTTCCCGAGGGACGAACCCGGCGCGGAGAACGCGAGCATCGCGGATCATCTTTGATTGATAGACTGGTTTTCTGGCTAGTACTAAAAACGTGACCGGGGTGTTTCCGGAAAGTACTATTCAATCTCAGTTCAATCCGAGTTTGACCACGCTGTGATGCGGTTCGTTTTGAGGAAACCAAGCATTTCCGGAAACACCTGAGGTCGAACGTAATGTGGCGTTTGGCAAGGCAATGCCACGTCAATCATACCCCAGTGCTTCAAAAAACCGCGATATCATAGTCGCTGTCTTGTACGTGACGAGCATCTGGTTGCCGGAATTGTACTTTTCAGCAAACCAGTCCACGACATCATACAGTAGCTGTGCTTCGGCTTTGTATCTCGAGTCCATTCAAAATCGTACTCTCCGTCCGGGGACAGGACGACGGGGGAGACGTGTCCGATACGATAGCAACGGGAATTCAGTGTTCCGGTCGGTTGAACTACGGTTCAGGGGCGGCGAAAATTGTTTCATTGTCGAGAGCGACACGGTCATGTCAGAGGTGTCTCAATACCCTACCTCAAATTCCAGTAATTTACCCAACACGACAAATTTTTTAATAGCGGCCAAGGGGATGGACAATGGCGCCGTGACTGGTTAAGGGATAGAACAAAGTATCCTGTATAAGAAAGAACCCAATATCCTTGCCGACTAATCAGCACTCTCTCTTCGACGCGGACCTAGTGGATGAGTACTTACAGCAACAGGAAGTCGAACGCCCAGTCGATACCGACGACATTGTTGATGCCGTGGAAGGCTGGACGGGAACGAGCACGTCACTCACTGAGCGCAACCTGCAGCAATCGTTCGTAAGTGACATTTTCAGCGATGTACTTGGATACACTCGACCGCGCGGCAGCGCCGGTGAATTCCAGCTCCTCCCTGAATCACTCTCCGAAGGCGGTGACGGGTTCCCCGACGTTCTACTCGGTCACTTCGAACAGGACGACGGGGATCTCACTGAAGACGTCAGGAAAGTCGTCGGAGAGCTGAAAGACCCGGGGACGGACCTCGATAAAGTCGATCCATCGCGCCTCAAATCACCGGTGGAGCAGGCATTCGAGTACGCGATCACGAACGGTCTGTCCGTTCGGTGGGTTGTCGCGTCGAACATGGAAGTAGTCAGGTTGTACCACCACGGCAGTATCGACCATTACGAGGAGTGGGAGATCGACGAGTTCCTTGACGCCGACGGTGAGTTGACCGAGACGTTCTGGGAATTCTACTTCATTATGCACCGACGGTTCCTAATCGGTGAGGATGCCGATTCGGACATCGAGGACCTCATGGCGCAGAACCTGTCCGAACGGTTGGAACTCACCGAGGACTTCTACCAATTCTACCGGGAAGCTGTGGAGGACGTGTACGAGGAAATTATCAACGAAGCCCCGGAGCTCGGCGAATCCAGCGACGGGCAACTCGCCGCGATTCAAGCCGCTCAAACCCTGATACACCGCGGTCTCGTAATTTGCTTCTTCTCAGACCACCCGTCCGGACTACTCCCGGACGACCTGCTTGAGGACGTCGTCAGCACCGGCGCGACACTCCCGACGCTGGACGACCGGAAAATCTACCCGCTCATTCAGGATATGTTCAGAGTCATCGACACTGGGAGCCCGGACGAGTACCCGTACGATATCTTCGGGTACGACGGCGGGTTGTTCGAGGAGGACGAAGTGCTGCAGTCAGTGACCCTCCCGGACGAGTTGTTCACTCGGGAATACGAGATCGGGGATACGACGATTAACGGCGTGTACGGGTTCTACGAGTACGACTTCCACCAAGACCTGAATGAGCACGTTCTCGGCCGTATCTTCGAGGAGAGCGTGGGTGATATCGAGCAGGTGCGAGCGAACCTCGCAGAAGGCGAATCGAACCCGTTCAGCGGTGACCGAGGGGACTATGGCCTGTACTTCACGCGGGAGGGTCTCACCGAGTACGTCGCCGAGCACGCGATACAGGACCTTCTACAGGACAAGCGCACGAAGATTCGGGACGAGTTAGACCTTGAGAACGGGGAGATGGAGATGGAGAACCCCGACAAGGAATTCCTTGAAGCCTACCTGAAGGAAATTGTCAACATCCGAATCGCGGACATCGCGTGCGGGTCCGGTGCGTTCCTGGTTTCTTGTTTCAACCACTTGAGTCGTGAGGCGCGACGGGTGCACGAAAAGCTCCGATCCGCACGAGCGACCGGATCCGACGGTCACTACCAAGTTTCACTTGAATCGTACGAGCAGACTGAAATCGACATTCTCGACAAATCGCTGCATGGTAACGACCTGCTGCAGGAAGCGATTGAAATCTCGAAACTCTCCGTGTGGCTACGCAGCGCGCGGAAGAATACGTCGCTCGGTATGCTTACTGGGAATTTCGCGTCGCAAGACGCACTCGACGGTGAAATCCAATTCGAAGACGAGGATGAAACGCCCGGATTCGGCGAATTCGACCTGATTATCGGGAATCCGCCGTGGGGCGGGCAGGTGAGTCCCGAAGCCGCGGAGTGGTTGAGTGACGAGTTCGGCGACGAATTCGACGTCGATAATCTCGACACGTACGAACTGTTCATTCTCGTCGCACTGAAATACTTGAACGACGACGGACGGTTAGCGTTCGTACTCCCGCAAACCCTGTTGAATCCGGACCACTCCGGTGTCCGCGAGCACTTACTGGGGAACTACACGTTCGAACGGTACCATATGCTCGGAGCCGACTGGTTCGGTCCAGAAATCCGGATGAACACCACGACGCTGCAAGTCCGGAACGAGGATCCGAGCGACGGGAATACGTTCCGTAGCATGACGCTCGTAGACGATGACCGGCGAGCGGCGATAGAAGGTGAGTTGAGCCTGTCACAGCTGGAGTCGGCGTATTCATTCGATATCCCGCAGGACCGGTGCATCGAGTCCGGGGAGATCGAGCCGTTCCGCTACACTACAGACGACGAGATACTCGGGACGATGCAGTCGAACTCAATTCCGCTCGGTGCGTTATGTGAATCACACCGCGGAGTTGAGCTTAACAAAGCCGGGCACATCATTCAGTGCCCCGCATGCGGAGTGTGGATGCCGCCGCCGCGAGGACGTGACCCGGACACGAAGAAAACGTGCCCCGACTGTGAGACTGAATTCGAGTACCAGAACAAGCTCGGGGAAGAGTACATCGTTTCCGACGACCCGGCAGACGGTGATGTGACGTACATGGACGGGGATTCCTTCGGGGAACGGTACGATCACTTGACGCTGAAAGGGTTAGACACCGGGTACAACGGAATTCAGTACAAGGACGAGGAGATCTATCGCGGGGATAAAGTGTTCATCAGGCAAGCCGGTGTAGGTCTGTCCGTCGCGTACCACGGTGATCCCGTGTACTGCCCGCAAAGCGTCTACATCTACAAAATCCGGGACGACCGGAGTGAAATGCGGAACTGGTACGTTGACATTGACCCTGATGACGAGGAGTATGACGGGAAGTGGACCGTCCCGGAGAATATCCCAGACGGATTGAACACGGAAACGTACCACAAGTTCCTGTTAGGCGCGTTGAACTCCCGCGTATTCCATTACTACGTGTTCAAACGGTTCGGTGAAATTGATGCTGCGCAGGCATTCGCTAAGCTGACACAGACGAAAATCCGGTCGCTCCCGATCCCTGTTGCGAAGCTAACGACAGAGGAGGGCGTGGAGACGGCAGAGAAAATCGCAGAGTGTGTCGAGGAGTTGCTGGCCGGTGACGGGGAGTTAGGTGGAGAAACGGACTGGAAGATCGAGCAAGCACTACAGGACTTGTACGGTCTCGACGGAAGCGACATGGTCCATATCTCTAACCAGATGGGTCTCGTCGCGTATCATCAAACGATGCAGGAGCTGTACCCTGATGGGAAGCCGCCGGCACCGGAGCGGAAGCAGGACGTGACGTTGAACGTGGACGCCGCGGAAGCGGCCGAAGCGGACGATTAGACGGCGACGCGGCTACTCTTCGGGGACGAGATCTGCGTGCCGAAATTCGACGGGAAGTACGCCACCGTCCTCAACGGCGCGTACACGGTACGTGAACCGGTCCGAGTCGCGCCCGCTCTCTCGGTCTAAGTCGTCGGCGAACCGGTCTACGACCTCGCAGCGGACGCCGTGGAAGCGACTGTCCGGGTCATCCGGGTCGAGATACACGCGCACTGTGTCGTCCGGGTCGTACGGGTCCGGTGAGGGTTGCGGGATGTCTTCCATTCCCTGTCTTCGAGTACCCCGACCACCCATTTATTATCAACGAGTGACGGTTAACCAGTATGTTCGAACGTTTCCGTGACTATATCCCTCAATTCAGCTTTACTGCAGTGAAGGCCGTTTTCGTCGAGAACTTCGTCTTCTGGCAGTCAAATACTGAGGTTCCGACCGAGGACCTGCAAGACACTATCGAGCGGCAAAGCAAACCAGTCGTGAAGAGTCGAAGGAGGGAGACCCAGTCGAAAAGCGGCCGAGGCAGCACGTTCGATATTCTCACGATCCAGCTGGAAAATCTCGGTGAAGGCGTCGCTCAGAACCTGTATGTTCGGCCCACACTCGTCGTCAGTTACGATCCAGACCCCGGAGAAGGGACGCCTATCGACATAGAGGACGCGTGTTTCCTCACTCCCGCCGGTGACGGATTCGAGATCCTCCCAAGATACTTCCCGTTGAACAGGACCGAGGGAGACCAGTTTGAAAATAACTCACGGGAGGGCGGGGTGTTAAGCCCAAATGAAGGCCGTGTCGAGTTCAGCACGCAAGTTGAGTTTGAGGAGGTGTTCCACGGCGAAGAGGGTCGAGCCGAGTACGTCCGGTCGCCAGTGTTTGAGACAACTCAGCGACTGTATGACGCCGGGATTCGATATGTTTCCTTCCAGCTACACGTGCTGTATACGGACGTGAACGAGAACGTGTATTTTAATCAGGTGATGGGGAAGCCAGGTGAGATTACTGGTGGGGTGACGCTGGAGGATATCCGCGAATTCCGATTCTCGTCGGAGTCTTCAGATCACAAGTTGCAACGACGGGTCGAAGAGACATTCAAGTACCCGCCGTGAGTTGTGAGCGGTGTTTGTGAGGTTTGAATCTTCCATTCATACAGAACGACGGTCCGGGCTATAGGACTCACGACCGTCGTTCTGAAGCTGTACATTTCCAAAGCCTGATCTAACTGACAAAGATTTAACCGACATCACTGACTGTCTCTGAGCGTGCCATTTCCCCGCGCCAAATCGCCAGGCCAACTCTACGAAGAGGTTCGATCGTACGACCGGGTGATCACTCCGGATGGGCCGCTTGCAAGTGCTCTCAACCGCCACCTCGATCGTTCGCATCTCGGTCCGTTCGCGATCCCACCACGCCGACTTGCAGTTGGTCGACGCCAAGAGTCCGAGGACCGTCTCGCTTTCCTCGGTATGCTTGATCACGAGGACCTCTCCTGGAAGCGCTGTGCATACGCGGTTGGGAATATCCTCCAGTGTTGGGAACACCGAGGGTCACACGACGCTATCTTCGAGTACGACGGCTACGTCGACGATGCCACCGAACGAGCTGTGGAGCGAATCGCGAAACTCGAGACCGCCTCGATGAAGCTCACAAACGAGACCATCGATCCGAATTTCGACGTGGTCGTCGTCGAGCCGGCGATGCTCACCCAGCTCGAACGAGCGTATCTGCCTGCCGAGTACGACACGGTCGACCTCTTCGCTGATACCGAGTTCGAGCTCCCGCCGTTCCGTATACACGATTCGCCGACTGCGATCGTCGAGACCGTCGTCGATTCCGTCGATGACGAGAACGCTGATAACGTCGGGATTGTTCTCGATCAGGAAAGCGAATACTCACCGCTTATCGAGTCCGCGCTCGAAGCGGCCGATATCCCGTTTTTCGGCGGGCCGGGATTCACAGATCGCAGCGAACACCGGTTGTTCCTCCACCTCCTCCGGACCGCCCACCGGGGGACTGATACCCGAATAAGCGAGATCCGGTCGCTGTTGACGGTCTTCGATTGTGACGTCGTCGACGCTGACACAAACAAGCGACTGCACGAGCTTGACGATGGAGATCTCAAGTGGCTGATCGACTTCTGCCACGATGTCCAAGAGTACACGTTCTCGGATGCCCTTTCAGTGTTTGAACGCCACGCCGGCGACACGCTGGATGCCTTCCGGGAGGAACTGGAGACACTCACCATCGCGGACGAATCCATCACGGAAGCGCGCCTCGACGATTTGTCGTTCTATCTCCAGACCTACGAGGTGCCGGTCGATCGAGAGAACGAGGGTGTCTTGCTCGCCGATGCGAAATCAGCGTCGTACGTGGGTCGTGAGGTTGTCTTCTACCTAGGGCTTGACGACCGCTGGACCCACTCGGCCCCACGTCGTCCGTGGGTCGACCAGGACGCCCAGTTCACACGGAATCTTAAGAGCTTCCAGCTGCTGTTGCAGAGCGGCAGCCAGCAACACTATCTCGTCCAAGATGCGACCGGCGGATCACCCGTTACGCCGTGCCTGTACTTCGAAGAGCTCCTCGAACCGGAGTACGACCGCTTCTCCGATCTACCTTCGACAAGTCATCAGATCGAAACCGCAGCACGAGCTGGTGACGGATTCGAGAACGAACCTGTCGGTGTGACTTCCGACCCGGTCGAGACGATCAGCAAGTCGAGTCTCAACACCTACGTGAACTCACCGCGAGACTACTACTTCAGCCGGATAGTCGACGGTCCGGAGAAGGCGTATCTCACCGAGGGCAACCTGCTCCACGACTTCGCGGAGTTCTACGTCAACCATCCGGACGAGATTGACGAAGAGACACTCTCGGAGGTCGTCGAACTTATGCTCGAGGACGTCCGTCCGCTGGTTCGCTCCGTCGACGAACGGACCCGGCGCACTGAATATCGTGCGAGCCTCGAAACGATCGTCTCATATCTTGACGCGAACCAGCCGACCGAGGGCGCGTTTCTGACGCCGTCCAGTGGGGGTGATAATGCCGTCGCTGCTCACTTCGGTCGCGATATCGACTCTCCCGTGACTGAACGTCGGTTTACTGACGAAGAATTGGGCATCAACGGAATGATCGACCTCGTTCAGTCGCAGCAAGAACTGCTCGACTACAAGAGTGGCAGCGAGAGCAGCGCCACCTCAATCGTCAAACACGCCGCGATTGACGAGCCGACAGACGAGCCTGACTTTCAGGCAGCACTCTATCTCACCTATTGGCGATCACAACGTCCGGGTGACCAACTCTCGTTCACCTTCTTCTACGTCACCGAACTCGTCGACGACGTGATCGCCGGCGACGCCGACATCGACGACGCGTTGACGACTGTAACATACTACCCTGAATCGCTCACCGAGCACGTGCAACGTGAGGAGTTCTTCGAGTATCTCCGTGAGGAGGGGGCACAGAAGTGCCAAAAGATCCTCTCGAAGATTGACTATCAGACGTACGCCGCGCTCTTCGATGCTGCGCAGCTCGTCGAGACGACCGATAGCGACGAACTCATCGAGTCCGAGTTCGGACAGACGATGATCGATCGACTCCAAGCGGAGATTGGCGAGTACAAGTACGTGACGACGGGGAGCAAGCAGGTGATGCGAGCAATCGTCGACCGACAGAAGGGTGCATTCTTCAAACGTGATCTCGATGCGTTCGAATCATTTGTCGACGAGCGACTGACGGAACTCAACCGACGCCGCACTGGCGACGAGGAATTCCCCATCGAGGGGCTTGCCGACGAGACGAACTACCGACGGGTAGACAATCGTGACCTTCTCTTAGAGGGTGAACAATGAGCGGCGTCGACCCGAACCGGGAGCAACGCGAACTCATAGAGGCGACCGATGGCCTCTATCTCGTTGACGCGGGTGCTGGCACCGGGAAGACGTTCACCGTTACCCGGCGATACGCAAACATTGTCGCCCAAGATGGCGTCGATCCCGAAGACGTGCTGTTGGTGACCTTTACGAACAACGCGGCCGAGGAGATGCGGGAACGGATAGTGCGTCACAGCGAGTACGGGATGCGGGAGCTCGCGAACGCGCCGATCCAGACGTTCCACTCGCTGTCACACGACCTGCTCGACGAATACGGACACGACGCACCGATGTCCCTCGGGATCGAAGAGACGATCACTGGCTCGACACGGATTATCGAAGACAAAATCATCGAACAGGCGCTGTTTCGTGAGTTCATCGGCCAGTTCATCGATAACCACCCAGAGTATGACGAGTTCTTCACGGCACTGTCGGAGACGTCGGAGCTACTCGATCTGATCAAGGAACTGTCCGCAAAAGGTGTGTTCCCCACTGCGGATGGCTGGTACCGGGACAGCGAGTCACACCTCGATGGGGACTTTGAGGCGTTCGAGACGCTGTTCACCGACCGGAATGAACCACGGAACGGCGGGAGCAAGCAATCGAAGCTTCGAAAGAAGCTCTATCAGTATGGTGAAGATAAGACGTATCTCCCGAAGGCGCCCGCAAAGTGGGACATCCGCGGCGATGGCAAGCAAGTCCCTGCGGACCTCGCTAAACGTGTCTTCGAGGAGGACCGAACGGCTCTCAAGCGGTTCGTCCACGACGTATATCACGCCTATCTTGAGTTCGCGCTTCGGCGGAACTACCTGAACTTCGGGTTCCTTCAGCTGTTCGCGTTCGTGCTTCTGTGTGAGGATCACGACCTCCGAGAGCAACTGGGGTACGAGTACGTGATGGTCGATGAGTTCCAGGACTCCAGTGAGATCCAGTTTAAACTCACGCTGCTGCTTGCCGGCACGAACAACATCTGTGTGGTCGGCGACTGGAAACAGAGCATCTACAGCTTCCAGTACGCGGACGTCGACAATATCCGCGAGTTCGACGATCGGCTCGAACGATTTACCGCGGAGCTGAATCGGGACGTAGATCGAGTCACGTTCCCGACGACGCCGGTTGATGACAAGCAGCTGACGCGGAATTACCGGTCGACGCAGTCCATCTTGGACTTCTCTACCCACGCGCTGACTGCCCGTGCGACAAAGAACGAATCTCTGGATGCGGAGGCTATCTCCGAGCAGGTTACACCACTGACTGCCGATACAGATCGAGATGATAGCTACATCGAGGCGCTCACGAGTGAGGACGAACACGAGGCCATTCTCGCGAAGATCGACGCAATCGTCGACAACGATGATTACGCCGTCGAAGGCGACGACGGCACGTATCGCGCTCCGGAGTACGGCGACATCGCTGTGTTGACGCGAACCCGCGATTTCGGTCGGGATCTGCTCGATACGGCGAGTACGTTCGGTCTGCCGATGGCCTACGAGGGTGGGATCGAGGTCTTCCGGACCGACGCCGCGAAGCTGGTGTTAGCGTGGTTACGTATCCTCGAACGTGACGCTGAACGCGGGTGGGCACTCGTCCTCGAAGAGGCTGGCTACACGATTGACGAGACGAAGACGATCATCGAGCGTGAGGCATATCCCGAAGCTATGGTCGCATTCCGAGAGGATCTACGGGATTTGGAGACGTTCGGCGGCGTCGCCCGACGCGTGTTCGAACAGTACGGCCGTTCCGGCCCGACCGCAGACGTCGTCCTCGACACTATTCAGTCGGTTCACGGGACGACGACGTTCACCCGTGGAGAGCTGATCCGATTCATCGAGGAGGCGATTGCTGATGGGAGTACACACGACGTCGACGCCGGGGCTGGGACGAACGCGGTGACTGTCCAAACGATCCACGCGACGAAAGGGCTCGAATACCCGATCGTCATCCTCGCAAATATGAACGCGAACAAATTCCCGTCTTCCGGTGGCAGCGGAAGCGATATTGCCTACACCGACCCGATTGGCCTCCGTCAGCGGAAGGTGTACTCAGAGGATGCACACGGCGTTCCACACGTCTACGACGACTGGAAGACTGACGTTCTTAATCGCTGCCTCCCACAGAACTACGACGAGGAACGTCGGCTTCTCTATGTGGCTGTCACGCGTGCTGAGAGCCACCTCGTCTTGACTGGCGGTACTGACCCAAATTCGTTCCTCGATTCACTCCCTGTTGATGTCGAAGATATCGACCCCGATCTATCTGCGTTCGACCCAGAACCCGGCGAGCATTCGACCTACACGGTCGATATTCCGGAGCCTGATGGACCGGCAAGCTACTCACCACACACCTTCATCGATGACGCAGTCTTCGAAGGGAATACCGGCGGCCGGGGAATGGAGTTCGGGTCAGACGTCCACGAGTTTGCGGAACGGTATGTTCTCGGTGAAGCAGTCGAAACCGGCGATAACCCTGACAAAGAGCACGTCAAGGCGTTACTCGACTCACTCGAGGGTGAGACGAGAGCCGAGATCGATGCGTTCCTTCCGCTTACCGTCGACGGCGAGAAGGTAACGATCGGCGGCATCATCGACTTGCTCCACGTGACATCTGACCGTGTTGAGATCATCGACTACAAAACCGATCTCACAACGCACGCAGAAGATGAATACCGGAAACAGCTCAGTATCTACTACCATGTCGTCGCCGACCAATATCCTGATCGGTCGGTTACTGCGTCTATTTTCTACACCGATGATGGCACTCGGCACAATATTACCCCTCTCGATAAGGCGGCTCTTCGAGAGCTAGTGGTAACACATAGTGTTTAAATTACTTGTCTCGTGGGTACTGAGCACTAGAAACTCAATGGTCGAAATTCCCAACTCCCTTCGCTCTCTGTTCAGTGCTCCAATTAAAGAGCAGGATGGGACGTACATAGTGGAGGTCCCATCGAGCGAAATCGACTTTGAAGCGTTGTCAGCTGACGAAACGTATCGCGTAGCGATTCTGGAATCTCCTGTCTCGACGGAGTCGTCAGTACAACAGGAGTCACAGAGAGCACCTTCTCGTGAGACTGCGAGCCATTCTTCCTCAGGACCTCCCGTGGAGGAAGGCGAAGTACGTGATGTGACCATCGAGACAGTCGGCGATCAGGGCGACGGTATCGCAAAAGTCGAACGTGGCTACGTCGTGATCGTTGCCGGCGCTCAACCTGGCGACGAGCCAACCGTCGAAATTGAACAAGTTCAGGAGAATGTCGCGTTTGCGAGCATTGTCGATAGCAATCCACGAGCTTTCTAACTGCTGTTCTTTCTGTGGATCAATCTCCTTCTCTGTAAACCATCGGTGTGAGAAGGCTCCGTTCGAGTTTGTCTGATGGAGGTGGTTCTGAAAGTCACGTTCGCCCTCTCCGTTCGTTCACGATGTCACAACCTTCCAAAGCCAAAATTCAATCTATGACAAAGGAACCGATTGAGGTACTCGACGACTTGGCCGACCAGGTCGCCGATGAGTTCGAGGCGTATAGACAGCCGGACGAATTCAAGGATGTCTCGCTCGTGATCGAGAACAGCGACGAGGAACATCCGACGCTGATCGTCCACGTCGATAGGGAGGATGCGGAGTCCTTAGCCGACCGTATTGATGAGTTCCTCCGCGAGCACGGTGCTCGTACTGAACGGGAACGACACTCAGCTACGGATGTCCGTGTGTTAGCGACGGTCGA